>JALEZJ010000108.1 GCA_022772985.1 Erysipelotrichaceae bacterium
GATGGAGTGTTGATGGAGCAAATTATATTATTGCTTTAAGATGTATATTTGAAAGTGATAACTGGAATAAAATGGAAAAAATAGTAACTGATTTTTTTGTTAATTAGTTACTATTTGCCCCTAAAAATTTTTTACACCCTGGGATAAAAAAAGAACTTTCTTTTTTTAAGGTTATCATGTATAATAATGATATTAGGAGTTGATGGTAATGGAGTTAAAAGAGCTAAAAGTATTTTATGAAAATTTGAAAAAGGAATTAGATGTTATTAGGAGGTCTCTTTGACTTAGATTCTAAGGTAATAGAACTTAATAAATTAAGTTGTAGGATGGAAGCAATTGATTTTTGGAATGATAAGGATGAGGCTACTAAAGTAATTAATCAGGTGAATGATTTAAAGTCTATTATTGTTCCGTTTCAAGAATTAGAGAAAAGTATTTCTAATAATTTTGAAATGTTAGAATTGATAGACGATGATATGGATTTGTGTTCTTTAGTTGAGGCAGAATATTATCAGGATTTTGCTAGGTTAGAAGAATTAAAATTACAAACTTATTTATCTGGGGAATATGATGGAAATAATTGTATTTTTGAAATTCATTCTGGTGCTGGTGGGACTGAAGCTTGTGATTGGGCGAATATGTTGTATCGTATGTATACAAGGTATTTGTTAAAAAAGGGTTATAAATTAGAAGAAATGGATAAACAGGATGGAGAAGAAGTTGGAATTAAGAGTGTTTGTTTCCGAGTTATTGGTAAAAATGCTTATGGGTACTTGAAACATGAGAAAGGTGTTCATCGATTGGTAAGAATTAGTCCATTTGATTCTAATAAGAGAAGGCATACTTCTTTTGCTTCTGTGGAAATTATTCCAGAAATTGATAAAACGATTGATGTTGTAATTCAAGAGAAAGATTTAAAAATAGATATTTATCGTAGTAGTGGTCCAGGTGGACAGGGAGTGAATACTACAGACAGTGCAGTTCGAATTACTCATTTACCAACTGGAATTGTTGTTACCTGTCAGAATGAGAGGAGTCAAATTCAAAATAAGGAACATTGTATGGAGATATTAAAAAGTAAATTGTATTCATTGGAGTTAGAGAAGCAGACAGAGAAATTGAGTAATATGAAAAGTGAGCAAAAAGCAATTGCTTTTGGTTCTGGAAAAAGAAGTTATGTAATGTGCCCATATACTTTAGTAAAAGATAATGAAAGTGGTTATGAAACTAGTAGTATTGATAAAGTTTTAGATGGGGAAATTGAAGAGTTTATAAAAGAAGGGTTAAGGAAGTGATACTATGTTTTGGAAGAAACTTAGACAGAAAAAAATTGATCAAGTAATTGCTAATATTGATAAAAAAGATTTGGTACAGAGATATTTTTTGTTAGCATTAGGTTGTTTTATTGTTGCGTTTGCTTTTAATGTTTTTTTTAAACAGTATGGAATTGTTTGTTTTGGTGTATCAGGCTTATCTATTGTGATGAATAAAAAAATTGGAATTCCTAACTTTTTATTTATTTTAATTGTTAATGCTTTTTTGCTTGTTCTTAGTTATTTTGCTTTAGGAAAGAAGAAAACTAAAAATGCTTTATTTGGCTCTTTGATATTCCCATTCTTTGTTTGGATAACAGAGTATTTTGTACCGTATTTAACATTTGATGATGTAGAATTGTTAGTGATTGCGATTTTTGGTGGAGTACTTTCTGGAATTGGATATGGACTTATTTTTAAGACGAATTTTAACACAGGTGGTACAGATATTATTACAGAAATTGTTTCTAAATATACGAAGGTAAGTTTAGGAAAAGCAACTTGGGTATCAGATGGATTAGTGGTAATGTCTAGTTTGCTTGTGTCTTCTTGGGAAATTGTATTATATGGGTTTTTAGTTCTATATATTATTAGTTTTATGACTGATCGGGTAGTACTTGGTATTTCTCAAAGTAAAGCTTTTTACATTGTTACGGAAAAGCAAGAAGAAGTACGTGATTTTTTACTTTCTATTACTGATGGTGGCGTTACTTTAATTAATGCTAGGGGTGGTTATACTAATAATAAAGAGACTCTTTTATTAGGGGTAGTACCAACAAGACAATATTTTATTGTGAAAGAAGGCTTGAAAGAAATTGATAAAAATATTTTCTTTTTAGTATGTGATGCTTATGAAGTGAGTTCGAGAGGTAAATAAGATGGAAAAAAATGAAATTATTATTAATGAACTAATTAATAGATTAAATAGTAAGAATAGGGCAGAAAGATGTGCTATATTTATTTGGGGAGTGTTGATTTATTCTATTGCTTTTAGTATTTTCTTTTCTCCATGTAATATTGTAACTGGTGGAACTACTGGACTTTCGTTACTTTTAAGAGATGTGTTTGGAATTGATACTAGTGTTTGTGTTTTTGTCTCTTCTTTTGTTTTACTTATTATTGGATATTTTTTATTGGGGCAATCTTATGCAATTAAAACTTTTTTTGGTGTAATTTTGTTGCCTATTTTTATGAATTTTAGTGGTATTTTTCAAACTTTTTTTGATATGACGGATTTGTCTTTATTTTTAACTGTATTTTTTGGCGGAATTATGATGGGACTTGGGAATGGTATGATTCTTCGGAGTGGATATTCTATTGGAGGTTTTCAAACTTTGTATCAAATTTTATATAAATATTTTGGAATTTCTATTGGGAAATCAACTTTATGGATTAATGGTATATTGATTTTTATTAGTGGATTTTTCTTTGGATTCTCTAAGTCTTTGTATGCGGTTATTGGATTATATATTTCTTCTTGGGTAACAGATAAGGTAATGTTAGAGACGTCTATTACAAAAACTTTTTATATTGTGACGAAAAAAGAAAAAGAGATAAGTCAATATATTGTAGATAATTTAGGATATGGAGTAACAGTTATGAATGCGAGAGGTGGTTATAGTAATGATCAAAAGAAGATATTGATGTGTGCTATACCAACAAGGCAATATTATCAGATGAAAGAAGTAATTCAAAATATCGATAAAGATGTTTTTTATTTGATTACTGATACTTATGAAATATATGGGGGAATGTAAACTTTTTAGTAAAATCATGAAAAGTAAATATTTTTTTTAGATATTTTGTTTGTTTATGATATAATGTTGTAAGAGTGGAAGGTGGTTTATTTATGGAATTGATCCGTGTAGATAATGTGCAAAAAACCTATAAGAATGGAGTAGTTGCTCTTTATGATTTTAATTTGAGTATTCAAAAAGGTGAATTTGTTTTTGTTATTGGTGCATCTGGTTCTGGAAAGTCCACTTTAATTAAGATGTTATATCGTGAGGAAAAACCGGATAAAGGTTCTATTTTTATTGGGGGAATTAATGTTGCAAAGTTAAAAGATAGGAAGGTTTATATATTAAGAAGAAAACTTGGGGTAGTTTTCCAAGATTTTAAATTATTGCCAAGGTTGACGGTATTTGAGAATGTAGCATTTGCTATGGAAGTTTTTGGATATGAAAAGAGTGAAATTCAGAAGAGGGTTTTAGAAGTACTAGATTTAGTTGGACTTAAAAATAAGGTGAGGCAGTATCCTGAGCAGTTATCAGGTGGAGAACAACAGAGGGTTGTTATTGCTCGGGCAATTGTAAATCGACCAAAGTTATTAATTTGTGATGAGCCAACTGGAAATTTGGATCCGGATACTTCGATGGAAATTATGAGAGTGTTAGAAAATATTAATAATTTGGGAACTACGGTTATTATGGCAACACATGATAGAGAAATTGTTAATCGAATGGGAAAACGTGTTATTTGGATAGAGTCTGGTAGATTAAAAAAAGATTATGAGAGAGGAACATATTATGATGAGAGGTATTAGAACGATTCAAAGATATATTAGAGATGCTGCTAAAAGTGTGGTTCGTAATTTTTCTTTATCTTTGGCTTCTATTTCTTGTATTGCAATTACGTTAGTGGTAGTAGCTTTTTCCATTATTATTTCTTATAATGTTGAAAATTTTACAGAGTCTATTCGTAAAGATGTTACAATGGTAATTTTTTTGGATAAGGATGCTAAGGGAGATGATTATTCTAGAATAGAGGCTGCTATTCGAGCTACTGGTAATGTTGAAAAGTTAACTTTTAAATCTAAGCAAGAATCAGCTGAAGAAACAGCAAAAGGAAATGAGGTATTTGAAACTATTATTAATCAATGGACAGAAGAAACTAATCCATTGTTAGATAGTTTTGAGTTAAAGGTACGTGATGTTGAGGTAATTAAGGAAACGGCAAAACAAATAGGAAAAATTGATAAAGTCAATACAGTTAGTTATGGGGAAGATATGGTAGATCAGTTGATTACTATTTTTGATGTGGTTAAAAAGGTATCCATTGGTGCTGTTGTTGCTTTGATTGTGGTTACTGCTTTTCTAATTGCTAATACTATTAAACTTGCTATTTATGCTAGAAAAAGAGAGATTGAAATTATGCGTTTAGTTGGTGCTTCTAATATTTCTATTAAAATTCCTTTTGTAATTGAGGGATTGTTTTTAGGACTTTTAGGTTCTATTATTCCAATTGTTATTACTATTTATGGTTATACATCGTTGTATGATTTCTTTGGTGGAAAGTTATTTTCTTCTACACTTGCTAAATTAATAGATCCAAATCCATTTGTTTATTTAGCTTCGTTGTTATTAATGGTGATAGGTATTTTGGTTGGTATGTTTGGATCTTGGAGAGCTGTTAAAAAGTATTTGAAAATTTGAAATTTATGTAAGATATGTGTTATTTATTAGTTTTTTTTGAATAAAAAATAACGAGTGGTGTAATCATTCGTTATTTTGTTATCAAATTTTATCTTTATATTGGGAATATAGTTCATCTAGTTTTGATGCAACGGGTATTGATACTTTGGATTTTAATTCATTTAGTAAATCTAATCTTATTTTAGGATTTCTCAAGAAAGATTTATAATATGTTTTTAAGTAGGTATATAGGGTATCTAATTCGTTTGGAGTAAGAGTTATTTTTTGTGATTGAGCATAGTTATAAATATCTTCTTTTGTTATTCTTTTGATATATTGCTCTATTAAAAATAAATTCATTGTATCACCTTTTATATTATATGTTTTATTTTGAAAAATAGGGCAAATATTTGTGATTTCTTTTCAATAAAAAGATCTTTGTTAAGTATTTTTTTTAGAAAATGTAAATCTTTGATAAAATGTTATTAAAATTTATTTGTCAATGTAAGAAAGGAATGTTATAATGAAATAAGGAAAAGGAGGGAGTTTTTAATGGCTAAGGAAAAGAAAATTAAATTAAAGGGTTCTAGTTTTTGGGATAAAAGGAAACCAATTAATAAAAAGAGAAAAAGACAACGAAGTGTTTCACGTCAAGAAAATAATTTTGGTAAAAAAGGACCTATTAATAAAATATCAAAGTCTAGACAAGTTGTTAGAAAAGAAAATAGTAGGCCTTATAGTAATCGGTCTAAGACTCCTTCTGAGAATCGATATTTACCTGATATCATAGAGCGAAGATATTTATTTCTTTCGATTATGATTGTGTTGGTTTTTTTTATCATTGGAACTAGATTGTTTCAATTACAAGTATTAGATAATGATATTTATTCTGAAAAATTAGTTGCTGCTACGGAGAAAATTGTGGAGGGTGAATCTTCTCCTAGAGGAAGAATTTATGATCGAAATTATAAGTTGTTAGTTGATAATGAAGCTGTAAAAACTATTTATTATAAAAAAGAAGATGGAGTTACAGTAGAGGAAGAAATGGAATTAGCGTATCGTTTGGCTGATATATTAGAAGTTGATTATAGTAAGTTATCTCTTAAAATGTTAAAGACTTTTTGGTATAAAAATCATAAGGATCAGGCAGAAGCTAAAATTACTAAGCAAGAGAGGCAACAATATAATGAGCGTAAACTTACAGATAGTGAATTAGAGAAAATGATTTATGATAGAATTACTGAAGAAGAATTGGCAGAATATGATGAGAGAGATAAGGAAACTGCTTATATTTATTATTTAATGAATAAAGGATATTCTTATGCAGAGAAGGTTATTAAAAATAGGGAAGTTACGGATGAAGAATATGCTGTTATTAGTGAGAATATTGATACTTTAAAGGGGGTTAATACTAAATTAGATTGGGAACGTGTTTATTTATATGGTGATGTATTTAAAGCTATATTGGGAAGTGTTTCTAGTTCTACTCAAGGAATTCCTTCAGAGTTAATTGATTATTATTTGGATCATGGTTATAGTATGAATGATCGAGTTGGTATTAGTTATTTGGAATATCAGTATGAAAAGTACTTAAAGGGTACAAAAGCTAAATATAAGATAACAAATGGTAATAATTATGAGTTGGTTGAAGAGGGAAAGAGGGGAAATGATATTGTTTTGACGATTGATATTGATTTGCAGAAATATTTAGAAGAGCAATTGTCAAATGAGGTACTTGCTACGAAGCAGGAAGCTCATACAAAGTATTATGATCATAGTTTTGCAATTGTTAGTAATCCTGGGACAGGGGAAATTTTAGCAATGGCTGGTAAACAGGTGAAAACTAGGGAGGATGGGAGTTATTATATTATAGATTATACTCCTGGAGTTGTTACGATGTCAGTTACGTCGGGGTCTATTGTAAAAGGGGCTTCTATGTTAGTTGGTTATAAATATGGTGCGATTTCGATCGGTCAATATCAGACGGATGAGTGCATTAAGATTAAGGCTACTCCTGAAAAATGTTCTTGGCGATATTTAGGATATATTAATGATATTGATGCTTTGGCTTTTTCTTCGAATGTTTATCAGTATAAGATTGCAATTGCGGTTGGTAATGGGGTGTATCGTTATGATCAACCACTTACTTTGGATGAAGGTGCTTTTGATAAGTACCGGGAAATGTATGCTTCGTTTGGGCTTGGTGTAAAGACGGGAATTGATTTACCATTAGAGAGTTTGGGGTATTCTGGCAATTCTAAGATGCCAGGGCATTTATTGGATTTTGCAATTGGGCAATATGATACTTATACGCCAATTCAGATTTCACAATATATTAATACAATTGCTAATGGTGGTATTCGATATCAGCCTTATTTGTTGAAAGAAGTATATGAAGCACCATCAGATAATACCAATCAGTTTGGAAATAAAATATATGAAACTTCTGTTAATGAATTAGGACGTGTGGATGTGGAAGAGAAATATATGTCTAGAGTTCAAGAAGGATTTCGGGCTGTTGTTAGTTATGGATTGGGTACTATGTATATGGGAAATTATCAGAGTATTGGTGCTGGTAAGACTGGAACTAGTCAGAGTTTTATTGATACAGATGGTGATGGTAAGGTGGATACAGAAACTATTACTACTAGTTTTGTTGGTTATGTTCCATATGATAATCCTAGGATGAGTGTAGTAGTAATTAGTCCGGATGTTGCTGATGCTTCAGCAGATACTACAAGTGGTATTAACAAACGATTATCATCAGAAATTGTAAATAAATACTTTGAAATTTATAAATAATGTGTTATAATAGCGGTATCGCGTGTTAAAGGAGGTGCATTATGGCTAAAAAAGATAGTAGAGTTTTAGTAACTTTGACTTGCCAAGAATGTAAAAAAGTAACTTATAGAGTTAGTAAAAATACTGACAATACTAAAGAAAAATTAAGTTTAAACAAATATTGTAGCAATTGTCGTAAAGTATGTGAATTTAAAGAAACAAAAACAAAATAGTGAAGTAAATTAAAGCGAGGGATAATAATGATCAATGTAAATGATTTTAAGACTGGTATGACGATTCAATATGATGGTGGTATCTATCAAGTATTAGAGTTTCAGCATGTAAAACCTGGTAAAGGGGCGGCTATTGTGAAGGCTAAACTTAAAAATTTAAGAACTGGTGCTATTGCTGAGCAGACATTTAATGCTGGTATTAAAGTTCCTACTGCACATATTAGTAAACAAAAAATGCAATATTTGTATGCTAGTGGTCAAAGTTATAGTTTTATGAATATGGAGACGTATGAACAAGTTGAGTTAGATGAGAGTCAAATTTCTAATGAGGTAAAATTCTTAAAAGAGGGATTAGAGGTTTATATTTCATTTTATGAGAGTGAAATGTTGGGAATTGAGTTACCAGAAAAGATAGATTATAAGATTACTAGTACAGAACCTGCAGTTAAGGGAAATACTGCAACTGGGGCTACAAAAGATGCGATTGTAGAGACAGGTTTGTTAGTGAAGGTGCCATTATTTATTGAAGAAGGCGAAGAAATTATTGTATCTACAAAAGATGGTAAATATGTATCTAGAAAATAGGATATTCCTTTTTTCTTTTATAGGTGATTAGAGTTGAATATAGATTTAACAAAATTAATTACTAGTAGTGTAGATGAATTAGAAATTTGTGAAGAGGTAATAATTCCTGAAGAGTTGTTAGCTAATAGCGGTATTAGAGAATTGAAGAATTCTAGTTTTAGTGGAAAAGTTATTAAATTATTAGATGATAGTTATCAAATTAGTGGAGTTTTATCCGGGGTGATGATTTTGCCTGATGATATTACATTAGAAGATGTAGAAGTTTCATTTGAAAGTCAAGTTGAAGAAGAATTTGGTGAATTTGTTGATTCGTTTGAAAATAATTTGAAAATTATTCAAAATACACTTGATATTCGTGACTTTTTATGGCAAAATATATTAGTGGAAATTCCTACTAAAGTTGTTCATGACAAAAATAAAAATTTAGCTTTAGAAGGAAATGGATGGCGTCTTGTTACAGAAGAGGCATTAAGAAAGTGTAATAATTCTCCATTTGGTGAATTAAGTCAGATGTTTGATTCAAGGAAGGAGTGATAGTATGGCAGTTCCATTTAGAAAAGTTAGTAAGACAAGAAGAGATATGAGAAGAACTCACTATAAAGTAGAAGCTAATGGATTCGTAAAATGTTCTAATTGTGGGGAAATGATTCGTCCACATAGAGCTTGTCCAAAATGTGGTTTTTATAAGGGAGAGCAAGTTAATTCAAAAGTTGCTTAATAGGTTAGTTATTCCCTTAAATAAAGTTTGTATTAAAACAGGATTATTTATTTTATATTCCTGTTTTTTTTATATAAAAGGAATTTTTTGTTCTAGATCTTAATAGTTTAAATTAGTAAGTTATTATGGAGTGATTTTCTTTATGATTATAAATATAGTGATGTCTTTTTATTAAGTTTATTTTTATCTAATTTAATTATTGTAGTTTCAAATTTTTTTTGTTGATAGTCGGATGGTTATGAATTTCATTTACATCTTTTGAGTAATGGTATTGCTAATAAAGTTTTTTTGTAGAATTGGTAATTTAATTTGATATATTTTTTGGGGTTTAATCTTTCTTTTTTTGATTATAGATTATAAATTTTTTTTGATATTTAGAAAAGGTTGGTTAATTTTCTTTTTATTTAGTTTAATTTAGGTTATAATCATTATATATACTATAGTAGGTATATATTATAATAGGAAGAAGGATAGTAAATGAATAATTGTCATTTTAAGTTTGTTTTTGGAGCAATGGGGTGTGGTAAGACTGCTAGGTTGAGAGGTGATTATTTTAGTAAGGTAGGTGATAATTTTGAAGCTATTATTGTTAAACCTAAAATTGATACTAAAGGTGATCGGTGTATTGAAACAAGAGATGGTAGCAAATTAGAAACTACATTTGTATTGAATAAAGAGGATAATATATATCAATTAGTTACAGAATATTTATTTTTGAATACACTGGATTTTATTTTTGTAGATGAAATTGAGTTTTTGACAGAAGAACAAATTATTCAGCTTGCTAAAATTGTGGATAAGTTGGGAATTAATGTTATTGGGTATGGTATTATTACCGATTTTCTTGGAAATATGTTTCCTGGAGCAGTACATACGATGGAATGGGCTGATCAATTTGAATATTTAGAAAGGCAATGTAGTTGTGGTAATTTAAAAATTCGTAATATGAGATTGGAAAATGGGATTCCTGTTTTTGATGGAGAGCAAATTTCTATTGATGGTGTTGATTCAACTTATGAGCCTGTTTGTCGTAATTGTTATGAGAGAGAAAAAAATAAAGCGAAAAAGAGAATTTTGAAGATGAAGAGTAATTCTAAATGTTTATGATTTTATTTTTTTATATATATAATATCTTACTTATTTGTGGTTGATTATTATAATTAATTATAATGAACAATTAAAATATGTATACATCTTACTTTTATCATTTGATTCAGTTGTTTTATACTCAAATTAATAGTAGTAGAGAAATATTTATGTTGTTTAAAGATACATAGGAGTAAAATCAGAGTTATTTAAATAATTAATATTATTAATAGATTGAGTTGTATATTTTAGGAATATAGTTTATGAATAAAAAATAAATAAATATATGTTTGATGTGGAATGGATGAATATAAGTAGCAATAAAAAAATTGAAATATTTGAAGGGTTAAAAAGAGTAATTATGGAAAAGTCATATTATATTCAAAAAGAAGGAATAGAGGGAAGAAATGAATTAAAAAATAGAGTTTTGGAAAGTTTGGGTCCAAAAATTCATGATTATATATGTTTTACTAATACTCAAGAGGTAATAGAATATTTTGAAAATATAAATAGGGGATCTACTTATTTAGATAAATTACCTTTGATTTTAAAAAAAGCAATTGAAATTTATTGTAGTTCTAATTATAAAGATATTAATAATGATTTTCTTAAAAAATACGATGGGCTTTTAAGAGGAACAAATGAATGTTGTTCTTGTATTGAGGACTATAATTCATTTGAAATATCTGATTATTATAAAGAGGGTGTGGTAGATGCGTTAGATTTTTTAATGTGTCAGACTCAATTAAAAAATGGTATTGTTTTATATAGGGGATGTTCTATAGAACAATTTAGTAAATTAGAAATAACTAATCTAGAAGAATTATTTCTAAAGAGGGGGGAAAAATTCGTAGAATGTGGATATACTTCTACAACAGCTACATTAGATGGAAGATTTATTGATGAATGTCCTATAATTATGATAATTTCTGTACCACCTAGTGTTCATATTTTGAATTTTATTGGTTCAAATTTAGCTTTATCAGAAGGTGAGATATTAATTGAAAGAGAAGTAGAATATACTATAAATAAGGTGGAAATTATAAATGGTAAATTTTTTGTTTATACTGAAGTAATTTCAAAGGATAAAAAAATGGTAGAATTTGATGAAATTAGATTAACTGATGATGATAAAAATATAAAATTAGCTAAAAATACTTTTGGTGAAGATGAATTTGTTGAAGATGTTATTCTTGAATTTTCTAATCCTAAAATTCGTTAAAGAAAAATTACTATAAATATTAGTTATATTTTGATTCAAACTTTCTCGTTATATTATTTTAGGGATATATAATAATATTAATTGAGACAATTTCTTGGAATAGCACTTAAGACATTATCACAGAATAATCAAATTTTTACTGAAAAAATAAATAAGTAGTGTCAATAGTTTAGGAAAATGTCTCAAAAAAATTTAAACATAAGCGGGAAAATATTCCTGCTTTTTATATAATTTGTTCGTATTTAAATTTATTCCAATTCCTCTATTGGTAATGGGACTCCAGCCATCTTTCATTACTTAGTTGTAATCAACTTTTGAGTTGATTACTAACTAAGTATGATGAAATTTGTCTGCCCATTACAAATAGATTTTCTCGGCATAAAATTAAATACTCTTTTTCTTAATTATACGTATAAATGTTGTAATCTTGCTCTTCGTTGTTGTTTTCTAAATTCTGCAATTTTCCACGGATGTTGCATATCTGGTATATGTGCTTTGGAT
>JALEZJ010000117.1 GCA_022772985.1 Erysipelotrichaceae bacterium
ACTATATTGCAAGTTATCATTAATCATAGACATTTGGAAATTTATATATTGATTTTTTGCATTTTTATAATTTATAAATTCACTAATGAATAAAAAACCAAAAGATATAAATGTCAAAATATTTGTAATTTTACTGTTAACTATATTTGAAATAATTTCAATTTTCATTAACGAATTGCTATAGCAAAAAATAGAAACCAATAAAACAAATGGAATAACATATAATAACTCTAATTTTTTATTTCTTATCTTAGGTTCTAACATATTCATAATAGAAAATATTGTTGTACTTACAGACAATCCAAATAAAATTATGTTACTGGTTTCAAAAAAGATATTTAGCAATCCAACAATTACTAATGATATTCCAAAAGATAAAGCAAATTTATTGTTCATAACAAACCTCCTAAATTTGTTTAAGGCTTATTATATCATAATTTATGTTTTTTTCCACATCTTCCGTATGGATTTCTAATTGGATTTTTGTCAATATATTTAAAAGTATAATCTTCTAGTATTTTATATTTGAATTTAATTGTTATATTTCTATTTTCATCTGCTTCTATTCTATCTATTATGGTAAATAATAAGTCTCTATTTGGCTTTTCTATATTTAATAATTCTTTTATCTTTTTAGTATAATTTGGTATTTTGTTAGCATTATTCTTTCTCTTTAATATTTCAAGATCTATTTCTTCTAATTTATCACTTATATTTTTTAATTTTTGCTCATATGATGATACTATCATTTTATATGATTCTAATGTAATATTACCATCTATTCTATCTTGATAAATTGTTTGAATACAAGAAGATGTTTTTAATTTTTCTTTTTCTAGTTCATCTTTAATACTATCTAGTGATTTTGTTCCTGAATTAGTCTTATTTATTATTTCTTCATTTAATTCTTCAATACTTAAATCTTTAAATAAACTAGATAATAATGATTTTAATTCTTCTAGGACTTCTTCTTCAAAATAATCATAAGGATAAAAATGGGATGTACATCTACCTCTAATTGGGTCTCGTGCATATCTATTACAGTTAATACTCCAATAGTCATGATTTTTTCTGTAGGTTACTCCTAATCTATTTCCACACTCTTTGCAAAAAATTAGTCCTTCTAATAGCCTAATTGGTCTATCAGTTTTCTTTTTGACCGTTCTATTATGATTATCTCTTTTTCTATTAACTATTCTAAATATCTCTTTATCTATTATTGGCTCATGAGTATTTTCAACAACTACCCAAAGTGTCGGATCTAAAGCTACTTTCTTTTTAGACTTATAATTTACTTTTACTTGTTTATGTTGAACCATATCTCCTGTATACATTCTATTTTGTAATATTTTTTTCACAGAATGAATGTTCCACACATCTTTTTCAATTACCTGTTTGCAAAGTGGCATATTTTTGTATTTAGCTGGTGTAGGTACTCCCATTTCTGTTAATCTAGTAGCAATTTCCGATATTCCCATTCCATTAGCTCGCCATTCAAACATTTGCTTAACATACTTAGAAACATTTTGATCTACAATAAGATGTCCTTTGTCTTTAGGATCTCTCATATAACCATAACATGGTTTACTTCCTATAAATTTTCCATCTTTTCTTTTCGAATCCAACACATTTCTTATTTTTAATGAATTTTGTTTACTATAATAATCATTACAGGCAATAATGAAGGTTGATGAATCATTGCTTGCTTGATTTTTTATGCTATCATAGTTTTCAACAATAGATATAAATCTTATTCTATTTTCTGGAAAGAATGTTTCTATGTAGTATCCTGTCATTACATGATCTCTACCTAATCTTGATAAATCTTTTACTATTACAAGATTAATTTTTTTCTTTTTTATATCTTCAATCATTCTTATAAATCCTGGTCTTTCGAAGTTTGTCCCAGAAAATCCATCATCCACATATTCATCTACTAAATTAAAATCGTTTTTTAAACAATAGTCTCTTAATATTTCTTTTTGATTAGTGACACTTTCGCTATCAGATTCATATTTTTTATCTTTATCTTCTTGAGAAAGTCTAATATAAATACCTGCATTGTAACTTATATTAGTTAAGTAACTATAATTCACATATATACCTCCTTCTCTATAGCACTTAACTTTCTTTGAGACAAGTGCATCATAACATAATAAATTTAAAAATACAAATCTACAAAAATTATTTTTTTCCTGTAATTTGTTTTAATAAATATTGAATAATTAATTCTTTAAAAATCTCCTTTTTATCTTCTTTCATATTTAAATTTATGATTGGTAATATTTGATTATTCACTCGTAACACCTTCTTATATTTTTATAAATTATTGTGTAAAAAAGGATTATTTAACCTTAATGAAAGAAAGAATTATCTGTATATGTCTATACCTTTTAGATACTTTGATTTGTTACTTGAATTTAATATTGAATCATAATTTATATCAGTAATAATAAATCTTATATTATAGTGTTTTAAAATTCTAAAAAAATCATTGTTTATATTTCTTGTTATTCTTGAAAAATCACTTACAATTACACAGTTAATTATTCCCTTTTTTATATCACTAATCATTTCTTTATAGCTTGGCCTTTCATAATTTAATCCACTATATCCTTCATCTATATATTCCTTTATAATCTTTAAATTATTTTTTTGACAATATTTAAATATTTCTTCTTTCTGTTTTTTTATTATAGATGAATCTTTGATATTATCTTTTTCTTTGTAAGCACTTCTATAATAACAACCACAATTATATTTTTTCATACTCATTTTACTTCCTTATTTTTAATATAATTTTATACTATTAATCTCTAAAAATATTGTCTAGTATATTATTTTTACTATGAATTAAACTATTTTCTATTTCTTCATTTGAATAACCTGCTACTGTTAAAACTTCATAAATATTTAAATCTAAAATTACTGATATTTTTAATAATGTTACTATTGTTGGTTTCTTTCTCTCACCTAATTCTATTTTTGCTATTGTTTTATTATCAACACCTGATCTTCTCGATAATTCTCTTTGTGATATTCCTTTTTTTATTCTTGATTCTTTAATAATTGTTGCTAACAAATTTTTTATTGGTACATAATTTCCATTAATAAATTCAACTTCTTCAAGTTTTATTTGTATCTTTTCTATTTTCTTTTTATTTATTTTAATAAAAAATCCTGCTAGTATTTTACTGACCTCTGTTTCATCTTTTCCACTAACTATCATTGTAATTGGTTTCTCATTATTTATATAAATAGTGGCATTATACTTTTTATTCATCTTTATTTTCCTCTTTTCTTCTAATGTTGTTTAATCTATTAATTTGTAGTATGCACATTACTGATATTCCTGTTAGTCCTCCTATTAAAAGTCCTAATGTAAAAAATAATAATTCCTTCATACCTTACCTTCTACCTTTCTTTTGATTGCATAAAAAAAGAGCTATTATAAAAACAACTCAAACAACATTTTTCTAAATTCTAACTGCTTGTTCTAATCCTAAAGCAATTTTAATTATGCAACTTTTTTTAATATGTAATAATTGTGTATGTCCTACACATAATCTACTTCCTATAATAGTTTCCGATTTTCTATTATAGTAAGACATATTGAAATAATCTAATTCCTCACGATTTAATTTTTCAAGTACAATTTTAAGTTTTTGGTAAACTTTATCAATTTCTTTTTCCATATCTACTTTCTTTTGTACAAATTCTCCAATTTTATCTGTTACATTCGAATTATGTTTTTCGTAGTGTACTTCATAGCTAGATGTTATTGTAGGTGGTGTTAAATTAATGTAGGAATATTTCCATTCTTCAATATTAGCCATTAACTTGTCTATGTTACTTTTTGTTTGTTCAAAATCGAATTTTAACATAAAAGTATTTGTTAGTAATGGATTTTTTTCTTCATTGACATTACATTTGTTTTTATCATTCATAATTATCACATCCTTTGCATAAAAAAGAGAATAGAACTTTTTAGGTTACTATTCCCAATGATTAAAATTACTAGAGTTTAAAAAATTGGAAGCATTATTGCTTGATTTGTCGTGAATATAAATATTTGGGTCTCTATCTACTATAGTATTTAACATATTACCATCTCCATGCTTTTTGGTGGTTTCTTCCAATATTTAGTTTAGTATTTTAACCAATCTTAAAAAAATGTCAACAAAAAATCGGTGAAAGGGTCTTTTGAAGATATATCTGCATTATTTTTAACAAATATGCTAACAAAACAGTTATATCTTCTGACAACTTCATCGATTTTACAACATTATACCACTTGACAAATCCGTTGCAAGTAGGATGTTACAACTTTTTTATTACCGTTATGATACCGTTTATACAACCACTATCATACCATTTTACTACCATTTAAGTCATAAATTACTTATTTTATAGTGCTTTAAAGTAATCTATATATTTTTGTCACGCTAATACTTTATTGATTAATTCATCATAACTATCAACGACATCATATTTAATATCATCATTATTTAGACAAGCAAAGTGTTTTCTTGCACATTCAATTTTAGCTTTTTCTACTTCTCTTAATTCCATAGAATTCATACTACCTTTTGTTTCAGCTACAAAATATACATATTTAAATGATGGATTATCAAACACTATGGCCCAATCAGGATTATAATTTCCTACAGGTGTAGGTATCTTAAATCCATTTGGTAATTTAGCATATACGGTAACTTCTCCTGATTCTAATTTTTTTGCAAATTTTTCTTCATTTTTTGAATCTGTTATTAAGAAATCATATATATGTTTCTTAACGTCAATAGCATTTTCACCTAATTCTCCTCTAACATTGTTAATAGTAAATATGTCATTAGAATATTTTTGTTCTGTTTTATGATAAGTTATCCCATCAATGATAGTAGTTGCTTTTTCTTGATTGATTAAATTACATACTTTTCTTATAAACTCTTCAGGATTGTATTGATAGTAAGAAAATTTTTCTTCAGTTATTTTAGTTAAAATATCAATTATGGTTTTCCTTGTTAAACCTGTGTCTTTCGTTATTTCACCAATCAAATCATACTCAACTTGAGATGGAGTAAAATCTTCAACTATTTCTACTTTTGAAGTCCCATTTGTCATTGAGATTCCCTCATTCACAGAAATAGAAGTTAGTCTATCTTTTTGCTCACCTTCTGTAATTCTAACTTGCATTTTATTAATATGTAATTTAGTATTTATTGAATTAACAGCTTTGTCTATCAACTCATCAGTATCAAAATCTACTTCATAAATTGTTTTAACATTTATTCTATTCCATAAGTCTTGAAACTCTTTTTTCATAAAGTTAGCGTTAGGAGTTAAAGACTTAATATTTTCTCTTCTTTCGTCACTAACTAGTTTAGTATTATCAGTAGAATATAGTTTTTTCATTAAATTGCCTATTTGTTCTTCAAATCCTACTAAATCAGGCATTACCTCTAATTTTCCATTCTCCATATCTTCTACAAACTTATCAGTAATTTTATAATTATCCTTTTGATCTACATATCCGTTCATTACATTAAAAATTAATAAGTCTTGGAAATGTTCTGGTGTAAACTCATAATGTTCTCCATAGTCATTGGTTAAAACTTTACCAATAAATGATTCTTGGGTAAAATTTTTAGGTCTTTCAGATAAACTTTCCGCTATTTCAGTTTGTAAAGATTTTGCAAAACTATCATAAGATTCACTAGCAACTACTGTAAGAGTATTTATAGAATGAAAACTATTTTCTAACACAGTAGAATCCATTCTTTCTCCTTCATTATTAACACAAATACGAAGTCCTCTACCTATTTCTTGTCTTTTACTAATTTCTGAATTACTATGTTTCAAAGTACAAATTTGGAATATATTCGGATTGTCCCAGCCTTCTCTAAGTGCAGAGTGAGAGAAAATAAATCTTACTGGTTCTTCTAATGATAATAATCTTTCTTTATCTTTCATAATTAAATCATAGGCATCTTCATCAAAACTTAAATATTCTTTTTTATCATCAATTTTTGAATTAACTTCATGCCCTTTTTTATCAATAGAAAAATATCCAGCATGAATTTTGCCTGTATCAAATGAATCTAAATATTTATTATAATCAGCATCAAATAATGTCCTAAAATCAGCAAGAGCTTTATTATATTCTTCTTCAAATATTTTAGCATATTCTCCTTTTAAAGCATTACCATCTTCATAATATTTATATTTAGCGACTTCATCAATAAAGAATAATGATAATACTTTTATTCCCATTTTATGTAGTTCTTTTTCTTTTTCTAAATGAGATCTAATAGTTTCTCTAATTTGAATTCTAATTATATGAGATTCATCAACATCTCCAAAGGCTTGACCTACTTGAATTTCTACTCCATTTGTGAAAAATACTTTATCATAATTATCATATCTACCATCTATTTCACTTACTACATAACCTTTATATTGTTGTAATCCTCCTGATTTTACATATAAATCATCTCTTGCTTTTATCTTCATTAATTTTCTAGTAACTCCAGTTGATGATTTTACTTCTATTTCCATAATAGCTTCTGGATCGTGTTTTTGACTAATATCAACTCTATCTAGGAATAAATAAGTATCTTCCGATTTATTATGTAATACTTCTATGCCTTTAACATTTATCTTTTTTACTAATTTTTGATTATAAGCATCAATAGCATCTAATCTATAAATCTTATTATATTCTTTTCCTTTTTTATGAGTTGCAGAATATCTTATTTTAAATAAAGGTTTAAATTCTTCAAATAGCTCTTCTGTTTTAGCACCAAATTTTTGCGGTTCATCTATTATTAATATTGGATGAACAGATTTAATGACATCTATAGGTCTTCTTGATTGTAATTCATCTAATTCTTCGTATATTCTTCTATTGGCAGTTCCTTTTGCATTAAAGGCTTGATAATTGATTATCATAACTTGGATTGCTTCATCAGAAGCAAATGTATTTATATTAGCAATATTAGAACTATTAGAGGAGTTATATACAAAATATCTTATCTTCTTATGATATAATTCTTGAAAATAATCTTGAGTAATATCAAATGATTTTTGTACTCCCTCACGAATTGCTATGCTTGGAACCATTACTATAAATTTACTCCAACCATATTCTTTATTTAACTCATACATTGTTTTTATATAAGTAAATGTTTTACCTGTACCTGTTTCCATTTCTACTGAAAATTCATCTAATGGCTGATTATCTGTATAATTTATATCATTTAATCTTTGTACTTCTCTTATATTCTTTCTTCTTTCAGATTCAGTTAATGTAATAAACTGATTACCAAAAGATATAATTTCTACATCTTCTGTTTTTTCAAATAAGGTTCCTTTATCTGTTGTTTTTCTAAATCTTGCAAATAAATCTCTTCTAGAACCTTTTTGTTGTCCTTCAAAACATTTAACTAAAGAATTTACGGCATCATCTTGATATGCTTGATGTTTAAATTTTAATTTCATTTGTTTCACCTACTTTCCTTTATGATTTAATATGTACTCTTTAAGTTGATTGTTTTTCTTTTGAGACATAATGTTATTTAAAGACAATCTGTATTTTTCTTTAAGGAGATACGGTTGTTTTACTCTAGAAGAATAACCACCTTCTTCATCTAAATATCCGTTAAAATTTATAATATTAAGCTTTTCTAAATTACTTAATCCAATAGTATTTGGATATATTAATGAAGTACTATTAAACTTATTAGTATCAATATTATAAAATAAATATAAAACATTTAATTCATCATTTCCCAAAGACGATAATATTTCTTGATTATCTTTCAAATCTTTTTTTACCATAAATTTATCTTTTAATTTTAAATAAATTATTTCTAATAACTTAATTATTAAATAAATTAACGAACATATTTGAATAGCTTTAATTAATATATAAATATTACTATCTTTTAAATCTTTAAATATATTAATAAATTCTAATATGGATATCGAAATAAATATCACAAGGCAAAATTCTATTAAATTTATCTTATCTTTATCAAAAAAATCTTTAATAAAATTAATAATTGCAATTATACTATCTTTCATTCAATCACCTCTATAGTACATTTATTTCTGTTTCAGGGGATAATTTTTTTATTCTTTCTTCTAAATTAATTTTATCTTTATCTGTTTTAAAAGATGAATCTTTAAATACAACTTTTAATGGTTTACATTTACATATTTCATTAACAATATCAATATTAACATTTTCATCAAAACAAGCGACTAATGAATTATCTGCAACATAATAAACTTTATTATTAAAAACACTCTTCTCCTCAATTTTTAAATCTAAAGTTAATCCTAAATCTAATATTACCTGTATTAGTAAATCATCAGTAGTTCTATCTTCTTTTACATTACTCATCATATCAAATAAATTAGTTTGTTTTATTTCATTAGGTTTATAGTAAATATCTTTCATACTTGAAGAATCAACCTTATAAACTCTAAACCCATAATCTATATTAGCTTTTGTTTCTTCCATTATTTTTTTTGCAGCTCTTCTGATTCTTTCTTCACCAATTTCGCAAATTGTTTTATAACCATTATTATAAGCCTCCGATTTTTCATCGCAATTTTCTGGCACTTGAACTAAAATAAATTTTCTTTTAATTCCATCCACAGCATTTAATTGCATTATAGCATCTGCGGTTGAGGCACTACCACTAAAAAAATCTAGAATTATATCATCATTTTCATAAGAAAATCTTTCTATCAAAAACTTTAAAAGTCCTGTTGGTTTTGGATAGCCAAAAGTTCTACATTTAAATAAATTAAATAATTCATTTGAACCTTGAGTACTTGAATATTTATCAATCAAACCTAAAGGTGTTTTTGTTCTTTTTATTATATTTCCATCTTTATCACAATTTGTATATTGCTTTGTATATAATTGCCAAATATTATTTTTGTCTTTTTTCCATTCTAAAAAATCATTTTCAAGCCCCCATTTTAATTTTTCCTTTCCCCATCTCCAAATTGCTCTATCTTTATTAGTGTTATCTTTTGGGTAAATTTCAGTGCCATCTGGTGATGTTATTGGATAATCAAGAGATGTAGAATATTGTAAACTTGCACTTGCTAATTTAACCAATTGATATCTTCCTCTTTCTTTAACATGTTCATCTGATAATTTATATCTATCTGTATCTTCAATTTCTACATTACTTATTTCTACTGTATTATCAATATTTTTTGCATAACATAATATATATTCATGTTTTACTTTGAAAAATTTTGAATCTGATGAACCTCCTCCTTCATTATTAGTCCAAACCAGTTGAGCAATAAAATTATTTTCTCCAAATATTTCATCCATTATTTTTTTCAAATTACTTATTTCATCATTTCCAATACTTACAAAAATAACACCCGATTGACTTAATAAATTTCTTGATAATTTTAATCTAGAATAAATCATACTTAACCAATCGCTATGAAATCTTCCATTTGATTGAGAATTAGTTATTAATCTATTTCCTAATTCATCTATATCACCATTATCTATTTTTTCATCATCAGATTTTTTTGTAAAATTATCACTATAAATAAAATCTTTACCAGTATTATATGGAGGATCTATATAAATACACTTTATTTTATTTAAGTATGATTCTTGTAATAATTTAAGAACTTCTAAATTATCACCTTCTATATAAACATTTTCTGTATCATCAAAATTTACAGACTTTGATACTTCTGGTCGCAAAGTGACTAACTATCAAAAGTCAAGTCATTTTTCTAAATTTTTTAAAAATGGATTTTAGGACATGCAAAAAGAGTTTATCTCAATTATCTTTTAGTTAACTAGATAAACTTATTAAAATGATGCTAACATATAGAACACCAATCTACATGTTAAATAGTGTCTTGCCA
>JALEZJ010000148.1 GCA_022772985.1 Erysipelotrichaceae bacterium
CACTCTCAAGGCAATTTTTTTTATTCTTTGGATTAACTAATTTATCTTGTTCAATTATATTCTTTGTTACTAAATCTTTTAAATAGATTGGTCCTTCTTCTTTTTGAACTTTTTTAGCTTCTTGGCTAGTGGTACTAGAACAATTGGAATTTGCACACTTCTCAAAAAAATAAGATGTCCCTACAGTAACAGTTGGTTTATTTAAGTCTAAATAATCATCGATAAGATTGGCTATTTGTTCTACAAATATTTTTTCACTTTTTTCTTTTGAAGTATTAATATAACTTAATACGCTTACGGTAGCGATTCCACCTACAATTCCTAATATAGCAACTACTGCTAAAAGTTCCACTAAACTAAATCCTTTGTTATTCATTTTTTCCATCACCTTTTATATAGTTTATCATAAATTTTAATATTTTCAAAGTGTTGACATCAATTATTAATTTCTATACTAAATTTGGTGAATCATATGAAATTAAGATATCAAGATAGGGAAATTGAATTAGTAGAATGTAGAAGTTTTTTTAGTCGTTTTCGTGGATTTATGATGAAAAAGAATATTCATTACGCATTATTATTTTGTCATTGTAATAGTATTCATACTTTTTTTATGCGTGAAGCTATTGATGTTGTTTTTTGTGATGAAAATAATATTGTTTTGTATTATTATAAGAACTTGAAGCCTAACCGAGTAGTATGGCCTAAGAGGGGTGCAACACGGGTCTATGAACTTCCAATTCATTATTTTGATATTGAGATTGATGGTAAATTGGAGGTAGAGTAAATGAAGGTTACCATATTAGGTTGTGGGGTTTATGGATTGGCGCTTGCTACTAGTTTTTTAGAAAAAAATAATCAGATCTTTATGTGGAGTAAGTTTGATGAAGAAGTTCAAAATTTGAAAGAAAAATACTTTCATATTACTTTTTCTACTGATTTGGATATTGCTACTCGGGATTCTGATTTGATCGTTATTGCAATACCCGTAGCTTTTTTGGATGAGACTATGCAAAGTTATCAAAAGTTTTATCATGGAGAAGATATTTTAATTGCTAGTAAAGGAATTGAAACAAAGGAACAAAGATTTGCTTATGAGATTGTTCAAAAATATTTGAAAAATGCTCCTATTGGGGTGATTTCTGGTGGAACATTTGCTCAAGATATGCATGATAAGAAAGTCATGGGACTTACGCTTGCGACTAAAATTAACAGTATTGAAAAAAAGGTAAAAATTGGTCTTGAAAGTTCTTTTTTGAAAGTCCAATATTCTCATGATTTGATTGGAGTATCCGTATGTGGAGCGATTAAGAATGTTATGGCAATTGGATTTGGAATGTTAGATGGGGCATCTTACCCTCCTTCTTCTAGATTTTTATTTTTGACGAAAGCAATTTATGAAATTCGTGATTTTATTTCTTTATTAGGTGGAAATCCTGATACCATCATGACTTATGCCGGAATTGATGATATTATGATGACTTGTACTTCTAGTCAATCTAGAAATTATACATTAGGAAAACTAATAGGAGAAAAAGCTAATTCTCAAAAAATTGAGGAATATAAGCAAAATACTACAATTGAAGGTCTTGGTACTAGTAAGGCAATTTTTAGTTTAGCTAAAAAGAATAATATTGTTTTACCATTTTCTTCTATAATCTATAAAATTTTATATGAAAGTGTTGATGTAAGGGATTTAATTCATTTATTAGAAGAAAGTAACACTTAGAGTAATTTTAGAAATTACTAATTTAAGTGTTTTTTCAATTTGGATTTGTGATATCATATATGATGTAATTTTTTATTACATGATAATTAAGGAGGAAAAAATGATATATGTTGAAAGATTATTAAATAAAGATACTTTAGAGTTCATGAGACGATGGTTGGAATATATTCCGGAAGATTGGAATTTTCATACTGTTTTAGAAAAAGCTTCTAGTAATTTGTCTGATATAGAATTACAGAGGTTAGCTCAGGTTAAAGTTGATATTGAACTCGCTAATACGATTTCTTATTTTGGTGTTAAAATTTCTGAAACAAATGATTTTGTTACACTGACTTTGGATGAAAGCCAGAGGTTAGATCATATTTTTAATTGTTTTGATTTCGAGACGATTGCTTTAATGAAAATAAGTGATCAAGAATTAGTTCAAATTACTGATATTATAAGATGTTATGATGGTACTAATCAATTGCAAGTTGAACAAAGAATCAATTCTTTGACTAATCCATTTTCTATAGAATATGCATACTATCTATTGGTTCATAAAAGTATAGAATATAACATGAGAAAAACCGCTCCAAATCGTGAAAAAGTTAGAAAAAAACATAGGATTTCAAAAAAAATAGCAATTCAACCTAAAAAATATTAAAATTAAACCCTCAATTTGTAATTGTACTGAGGGTTTGTTTTTTTTTGATATACCTTAGTTTTGTTTACACTTAAATATTCAATATCATAAATACTTCTCTTAATATTAAAATTAGCGTTATAATAAATGAATTTTTATGTATGGAAAGAAAGCTATTTAATATTTTTTCTATTTCTAATAATTCTTTTTTGGAAATTATTTTTTTTAATGAATCTTTTGTATATTGGTGACTAGCAGTATTAATTTGAATTAAAAAATATTGATAAATTAAGATTAGTCCTAAAATAAGGATTCCTATTTTGGCATCTTTAATGGTATTTGTGAATAAAGAAATTAAAATTACTAAAATAGAACTTTTGTTTAGATAATCAATATTTGGTAAAATGTTACTGAGCATTTTTAAATATTTGTCTTTGTTGATATTAGCTAGTGAATATCCAGATAGACAAGCGGATAAAGATAGGGTAAAAATATCATTTGATTGGTAATTTTTCGGAGTTAATCTAATGACTCTTCTTTTTAAATTGTATTTGCTAATTGTAATTTCCTTGGATTCCACAATATTGATTTCATCATAGTTTGAAGTGATTTCTTTGGCTAAATCAAAGCCAGTTAGATTTTCTATTCTTTTATTTTTAGTTGTTAGATAAATAAGTATTATTTTTGTATAAGAAATTATTATTATCATGATACTTAGTAATAATAATAAATTTTTTACCATGTCTATCACTCCTAATCTTTTTTAATAAAATTTTATTCTTTTTGGTACATTTAGTTGCTAATTCTTTAATTTTTTATTTGAAATATTGTTATTATGTTTGCAAAGATACACATAAAATCAAATATTGCTGATGCATATGACTTTATTGCTATATCATATATAAGCCACATAAGCATAGTGAAAGAAATTAATAACTTAAAATTTTTTACGTTTTTTATATTCATTAACCATATATAAACAATTGTACTAATTAGAGGTAATAAACCAATATAACCTAGATTATTCCATTTAAAAGTTAAGATTACTGCTAGAATTGTTATTACTATTTTTTCTTTTATTCCTAGCTTATCTTTATAACATAATATATTTCTAATCATACTTAATGCATTTATTATGGCTCCCGTTATTCCACTTAAAATGATATTACTAATTACTGACATTCCTATTTGTACTGTCTGAAAATATAATATTTTTTTCTTTTGTTTTAGCATGCCAGAGTATACCATTAATATTGAAGCAATAAACGCAATTATATTTCCAATTATTATACTTATCATTACTATCTCCTAATTTTATCAACTATTTTACAATATTTATTATATATTTCAAAATCTTTCCCATATCTATTTTTTATATCTTCTAATCTTTCATCATATCCAACATCATGATTGGATCCTATAATAAAACAGTTTTTAATATCTTCTTCACCCAACTTTTTGATTTTTGAAAATTCTACCATTTTTCTTGCTACTGCAATTGAATGTTTTAATCTATCTTCATCCATTTTTTATTTCCTTATCTATCTAATTTCAATCATCATCTCTATTGCTATATTTAATTTATTATATCATAATATTTTGCTTTACCAAATGATATTTCATCTTTTTTAAAAGTTTTATAATTCTTAATTCCGATTATTCTTTTAATTTGTGGTCAACTTTTAGATGTCCTCGTGAAAGATATTAAGATATGTTCTTGCTTTATTATATTCAAAAAAATCTTCATTTTAAAGACTTAGATTTAATATTTTTTAAAGTATAAATAATATCTTTACCTATTTTGAACTACAGTCTTTTTATTTTTTGGTTATGAGTTTCTTTTAATTGACTAAATGAATTACTCATATCAAATTCAATTAATATGTCTTGTAAATTTATACTCCTTAAATTGTTGGTTATATTAATCATTCTTGAAATTATGGTTGGATCATTTTTTAGTTTTTTTAATACATTTTCTGCTAAAAATGTATCTAATAAATATTGATATCCATTCATTACTAATAAACCATCTTGAATAAACCTATCTATTAGGGAATCACATTCTTTGTCAACAGCACTTGGTATATCAATTTTAGGTTGTTCTAAAAAACTCAAGTCAGATATACTTTTGCCATTTTGTTTCCATATCTTAATTAATTTTTCTTTTGTTTCTTGAACTATTCTAAATTGATTTTTCAAAAATTCAATCTTATCAGTTCTTAGTATTGGTCCCTTTTTTATAAAACTTTGGATATCTTGGAAAATTGGTAATAAATTTATATAAATATCAAAATTATTCTGATATCTATCTTTTATTACTTTATCCATAATCTTTATTTGATAACCTTTATTCTTTAAAAATTCAGCTGATATTCTTTCAAAAAATATACTAGGAAATTCTTCAATTGAAAATTGTGAAAATGTTACTGCATCTTGCATAGTAACATAATGAGTAAATTCATGTACAAAACTACAAAAGCTCTTGATTGTTCCGTCAGTTGAAATTAATATTCTTAAAATATTATTATCATCTCTATAACACTTAGAATGGTCTGGATTATCAACTTGTTTTTCAAAACTAATTCGATTATTAGTTTTTAAGTCATCATACATTTGTTCCCAACTTTTAGGAGCATTAATACTTTTTAAAAATTCATAAAATAAGTTATCAAATTCTTGAATTGTAATTGTTGGTAATTCTATTTGTTTTTCATTTTCTTGTGTAGGAATATTATTGATTGACTTCATTAATATCATGCTAGTTATATCACTTATATTATCTAAAAACTCAAAATCATTTTGTTTTAGATAATTGATTGTAATTTCTAACAAATAATTGTATGCATCAAAACGAGTTTCCTTTTGTAACCACTCTAGTATTTTATTCATATCTTGCTTGTTTTTTAAATAATTAACAAAATCATCAAATGATCCTGTTTTTTCAAAGTAAATATAAGCAATTAAAGAATAAAACATTTCATCCTTAATATTAAAATTCGGCTGAACTAACGACGTTTGATTACTAGGAGTTTTTCTAACTAAATACTCTATATAAAAAGCTGGCAATAAGTCTGGGGTATCAAGTAATTTTTTATTATTTTCATTATTAAAAATTTTATTCACTGCTTTATAAAATGCATCATCAAAATCAGATATATACACCACTCCATCTTCAGTTGTTGGGGTTAGACTTAATTTTTTTGACTCACCAAGCATAGATAAAAATAAATCATAATTGTTATTTATAACATTTTTTATATAATCTATTTTGAAATTTTGAGTATCATCATAATAAATTTCTATATTTTTTATTCTAATTTTGTTCATATAAAATCCCTCTTTTGTTAGTGAGTATTATTATAACATAATTATATAAAAAATTAAACTTCCAGAATTACGCTAGGGAAATTCAATTTTTCTTCGCTAGAAATAATCTGCTTATTCCAAAAGGTATAGAAATAATAATTAGTAGAATCTTTCAAGTATATGGTATATTTGATAAATTAAAACAAAATATGGAATATATGATAGATAGTAGATATACATTAGAAAAGTAATTATAAATTTATGATGTACCTTTGTATCAATATTTGTCAATATTTACAATATTAAAATTTAAGTGTGAAAAAACTTCCATATGTTGAATGAAAAAAGAAATGAAAGAATTTATTTTATTTTCATACAGTTCTTTTTCTATACCTTAAATTTGCTTAGAAAAATAGAATTTAATTTTTTTACTTTACCAATTTTATGTTCTAATATTTTGTTAGTCGTCTGCATGAGTTATTTCTTTAAGCTCATTGTTACTAATGACTTAAAATCACTTGTGATATGAATATAATTAATTTTTTATTTTGTTATATTTTTATGATATCAATTTTACTTATTACATCAAAGGAGAGAATACTTTTAACACTTCCGCTATTAATCGTTTTCATCCTTTTAGTTTTGCTTTTTCTTTTGAAATTTCTTCCGGTTCACTAACAGAACATATCTAAAAATGTATCTAATTTTTAACTAATTTAATTTCAAATATTGTTACTATATTGGAAACAATATTCATAAAATCAAATATTGCTGATGTATATGACTTTATTACTATATCTCCTACATCATTTCATATTGATCTATCTAATCTATTTTCATCCATTTATTTTATTTCCTTTTCTATTTGATTATTATTTGTTTACTTTTTATTTTTTATATTAAACATATAAATTATTAATAAAGAGGATATAACACATATAACTAATATAATCATTATTCTTATGTCATCAATAAAAAGTAGTGGAAAAGTTACTAATACTCTTACAAGGCATTCAACTATCTGATATATTAAATTATAATGTGTTAAATCCATGTCTCCTCTATTTTCAAAATAAATTTTATTAACAGACTGGCTTTGCATTTTAGTTACTATTCCTTCAACAAAATATATTGATAATATATAATAACTATTAATATTAAATTTTAATATTGCACATAATAATACTAATAGAGTACTTGTCACTATATAATTCCTATTTTTGTTTAATAATTTTCCATATATCATTATAAATAATATTATAGCTATATTACTTATTGCATTTAAATTTCCTGCTAAAGAATATGAATTTTCAACATATAAAGCTATGTATATAGGAAAAATAAAAGTTAATAAATTATTTAATTCATAAAATGAAAATACCAAATAATTATTTTTATTATATTTTTTTATATTTTCTTTCAATTTTATATCTTTTGAAATGTTATTATGTTTAATACCAAATAAAGGAATAACACTTAAAAATAATAAAGTTGAGGATATTGTGGTTAAAGTTACTATACCTACATTATTCAAAATAATTGAACCTACATACCCAGCGGCAATAGATGCTAATTGTGACAGTACTAATACTATACTAAATAATCCTGATGTTTTATTAGTAGGCATAATTTCTGTAATATATAACCTTCTAGCGACCCAATATCCCAATGCCGTCAACTTAAGAACTTTTAGTAATTACGTCTTAAATTAG
This sequence comes from Erysipelotrichaceae bacterium, assembly GCA_022772985.1. GTDB lineage: Bacteria > Bacillota_I > Bacilli_A > RF39 > UBA660 > RUG11198. Next base: position 7,373 of record JALEZJ010000148.1, read on the forward strand.
TGGTGTGCTTATTATTTGTATTTTTAGTATCACGTGAAAAAGAACGATTAGGCCTTATAGAAATCAGATAACGTTGCATTTTAGAAAGAAGAGTCATATATAGTTTTTCTCTTTTTTCATCATCGTCTTCAATTGC
>JALEZJ010000126.1 GCA_022772985.1 Erysipelotrichaceae bacterium
ACGATAAAATAATAGTTCATCTTCATGTTCTTTTTTAATGTCCATATATTGTTTCATCATTGGACTTAAATCATCATAATTTACTTCGCTTCTCTTCACTTTAATTCACCTGCATTTTATTATAGCATACGTTTTTTAAAAACGAGTATTTTTTAAATAAAAAAAGATTATTAATTGATTTAATAATCTTTTTACTCAACTATATAGGGATCAGAAGAAGTGCCACTTCCACTAACACTAACGTCACCTTTTAAGGCAATTGATGGTCTTAAATATTCGCTAGCATGGGTTGCATATATTGTTCCGTCATAGACCCTATAAAGTTCTTCTTGACTAACTGGTGTCATTGTAACAAAGGGTAAGTCCCTTAAACCATCATTTACTAAATAATTATTATAATTATTAGTAGATGTTGTTAAGCCGGCAAACATCAATTCATCAGCTGTAAGTAATCCAATTGGGTACGAAAAGGCTGCATTTCCTACTGATGTATCAGACACCGTATATTTTGATAATTTTCCTCCTAAATTGTCATCACGGCAAATAAATGAAGGGGTATTAGCAGTTAGTCTATCATATGCAGCAAATTTTTTATTACTGGTGTTATAATATTTATCATTACACCACACTATATCTGCTAATTTATTTTTATAATCAGATAGTTTTTCTTGATACCATTGTTCTAAAATTGTTACATAATTATTTTTATAGGTATTTTTATATAACTCGCTGTATTTATATATAGTTGGTGATCCAATAGCGGTTATTTCTTCATCAGTGATTCTTTTTGAAAGTAGTGTAAAATTATCATTATAAGCAATGGTACCTATGCTACCCATTTTTTCCCCATACATCATTGCTGGAAAATCAGAGTAAGCTTGGTGTATACCGTTTTGATATTTTATAGCACTAGTATCTGATTTTAATCTTAGTGCTGCAGTGGTAGAAATTTGACTTGTACAATCTATTGAATCGTTGTTTTGTAAGATTAATTTTATAGAGCCGTTTCCCGTTATTCTTACTATTCTCCAACACATATCGGCAAATTGTACGTAATTATTTTTTACGTTACCACGATAATAATAAGTGGTGCCATAGTCATCTGTATTTTTTATTAATCCTTCGTCTGTTGTAGCTGGTGTTCCGATTGTTGTTAGAGGTTTGTCTTTAACCCCTTTTTTTAATAAACGATTATATAAACTATGACTAGTATTTTTTATTTCAATTCTTACTTTGATTTTTTTGGATGCTATATTTTCGGCTGTTGCTAGTAACATTCCTTGATTTTGAATTATATAGTTATCAGCAAGGGATTGTGTATTATTAGCATTTATTGTTATTTTATATTGATGAAGACTGGTTGTATTTAATGTTTTCCCTGTGCCTAAAAGTATTTCTTGATTGTTTCCTGCTGGGATTGGTATATTAGAAACATTTTCTATCATTTCTCCATTATTTCCTTTATTGGTACCAGCTAGATTATATTTTAATTCACCATTAGAATAGGTATTTTCATCAACTATTAATTTTGCTGCATATGATTGCTCAGCATTTTCATTGCTGGTTATTTCAAAATCACGAGTTATTGATGTCAATTTAGAATTGCTTGATAATGTTGCATTTCTGCCTGAACCAGAATATGAGATAGAACCATCTTGGTTAACAGGATTAATTATTAAATGAGCAGCAAAATATGCTTCTTGAGAATTATTTTGAGATTTATTAGTTTCAAGAAAAAAGATTTTAAAAGTATATGTATGGTTTATATTACTACTTTTATCAAAACTACCTATTCCAAGTTCATAAGTACCAGCACCTGATAAAATTTCTTGATAATCTGATATAGTTGGAATAAGGTTTCCATTTTTTGATGGATTATTTCCAGTTAAGGTATAACTTAAGTAACTATCATCAAAATTATTATTGTCTACCACTAAACTTACACTATAATACATTTTTAGGTTGGTTGTATTATTGCCAGTAATTGTAAAGTTTTTATTAGCCCATGCTATTGACCTAGGATAAATATTTGATAGTGTAATATTTCCTGAACCATTGGTATATTTAATATTCATTTGCCCACCTTTTGCGACTATTGTTGAACCACTTTCACTTGTTGTTGATGAAGTAAAGTATGCATATGTTAGTCCACTACAAAGTACTATTAAGGATAAAAATATTGCAACAATTATGGTTTTTTGTTTTTTTTCCATGAAATATAACATCTCCTATTCTTATATATATAATAATATTTTATAGTTTGGTGGTCAAGACTAACAAGTTTTTAGATAGTTAATTGCATCTTCAAAGGTAGAAACAGCTTTAATTTTAATTTTTAAATTATGTTTTTAGCATATTCTTTGGCTTCTTCATAATTTTCTTTTGGACATAGAAAGATATCAGCTTTTGCTTTGGTTGCTGAAGCAATTTTATAAGATATTGAGCCGATTTCACCAACTTTGCCATCTTCGGAGATAGTACCAGTACCAACTATTTTTTTACCTTTAGTAATATCTTCTTTGATTATAGAGTCATAGATTGCTAAGGCAGTTATTAATCCTCCACTTGGGCCTGATTCACTTTCTTTTGATTTAATTTTGATATTATATTTTGATGAATAATCATTAATATTAATAAAAGCTAAACCTATAAATTTAGAATTTTGTTCTTCATATATTTCCGTATTTTCTTCTTTTTC
>JALEZJ010000002.1 GCA_022772985.1 Erysipelotrichaceae bacterium
TAGTTTCTTAAAAAGTATTCCTTTATGGGCAGTAACATTAATAGGAGGTTTAGTAATAACAGTATTATCTTTTATTATGATATTAACTGTATATGGGAGATTCTTTAAATTATACTTATATACTGCTATTGCACCTATACCATTATCATCATTAGCAGGAGAACACACTCAAAATATTGGTATTAGTTTTATAAAATCTTATTGTGCTGTTTGTTTAGAAGGGGTAATTATAGTCCTCGCCTGTGTAATATTTACTTTATTTGCATCTAGTCCTCCAGTAGTAGATACAAATGTAGCAGCAGCGACGCAAGTATGGAAATACTTAGCAGAACTTATATTTAACATGTTAGTTTTAGTAGGAACTATTAAAATGTCTGATAGAGTTGTTAAAGAGATGATGGGATTATAAAAGTTGAAAATTTAGCCAACTAAGTGTATAATATTTATACAAATGGGAGGCTACTATGGGTAAAATAAAAAGTAATTTATCGGGATTTATTTATGATGTTAAAAATAATAGAAGTCATTCTTTAAATTATTTATTAAGTAATGATGTTCAAGAAGCATTATCTAAAGAAGGAATTCATATAAGAAAAATATTTGCTCCGTTATTGAGAGTAATTTATGGATTTCAGTCTGATTATAAATTTGTTTTAGATTCTAGAGAACCTTTAAAACATACGAGCAAAGGGAAAATATTCATAGTTAATCATCGACAAGGTGATGATATGGTATTTAGTGCTAAGGCAGTAGGAAAAAGTGGATATTTTGTTTTTGGTAATCCAGTATTGTCATTAGAATCTCTTACAAATGGATATGGGCTTTGGGCTTATGGTATGATATTGGTTGAAAGAGATAAAAAAGAGAGTAGAAAATCTTGCTATGATAAAATGAAATATGTTTTAGAAAATGGTGGAAATGTTATTATATTTCCAGAAGGATATTGGAATTTAAATGATAATGGTCAAAAAGATTCAAGACATAATGCTGATAATCATAATTCAGAGAATTGGTTAATTCAAGATATAAATATAGGATCATTAAGATTAGCACAAGAAATTGGATGTGAAATAGTTCCTACAATACTTCACTATGATGAGGTAGGAGAAATGAAATGTTATGCTAAAAGGGGGAAATCTTTTAATATAGCAAAGAGCGATGATATATTTGAGAAGAAAGATGAAATACTAGAATATATGACAACTTGTTATTGGGATTTAATGAAAAAATATTCTGTGTATAATAGAAGTGAAATTGAACCAAGTGTTGGAGATTTAAAAAAGCAATGGGAAGAATTAAAAAGAAAACTTTTATCTTTCTGTGATATAGATTCAGTTGAATATAAATTGGATTTAGAAAATGAAAAAAGAATTGGTAAAGCACCAGTAAAAGAAGGTGTTATTACAAATGAAGAAGCGTTTGAGCATTTAGAACATATTAACTATAATAAAAATAATGCTTATTTATTGTCTAGAAAACTAACAGGTAGAAACAAAAAATATTAAAAAGAACATTTTTTTGAGCGAAATTGTTCTTTTTTTTGATATAATAATTATTATAGTAGGTAGGTGATGTAAATGCAGATGAGTAATCTATATATGCCATTTTGTAGTTTATTGCTTGGTTTATTTATGATTATTCTGTTCTTTTCTAAAGTAAAAAAGTTTCAAGATACAGAAAATGAATATTATTTTTTAATGATAGTAGATTGTTTTTTATCAACGGTATTTTGTATGATTGCTATCTATTTGATATATTGTAATAAATCAGATTCAATACTGGTAACAATATCTAACAGATTAGAATGTTTTACAATATTTAATTTTGCATCAAATTGGCTTATGTATATATATTCATTTTGTTATAATTCAAAGAAATTTAAGTATGTTAATTTTATTGTCAATTTTATTGTATTGTTATTGATGTTGTTTTTACCAATATCGTTAGATATTAATGAAGAATTAAGTTATATGGTAGTTATTGGCGCTCCAGTATTACTTGCAAATATTTTATCAATTATATGCTTATTATTGGTATCATATATGACTATTGTTAATAGAAAAAAGATGAAAGAGAAAATAATTCCGGTAATATTTATCGTATTATTTTTAATGATAATAGCACTTATTAGAAAAATTGTACCTAACTTTACTTGTGTAGAATTTTTATTAACTTTATCATCATTGATAATGTATCAAACGATAGAAAATCCTGATTTAAAAATGATAAGAAAATTAGAGATTGCTATGGAGCAAGCCAAGAAAGCAAATAGAGCAAAGAGCGATTTCTTATCAAGTATGTCACATGAAATTAGAACTCCTTTAAATGCAATAGTTGGATTATCTGATGATATTATTAGTTATAAAGATTCTATTCCAGAAGAAGTATATGAAGATTCTAAAGATATTCAAAATGCTTCACATATATTATTAGAAATCGTTGGAAATATTTTGGATATAAACAAAATAGAATCAGAAGGGTTAGAATTAAATGAAACATCATATAATTTTAAGGAAGAAATTACTAATTTATGTAAAATTACTACAACAAGAATTGGTGATAAAAATATTAAGTTTAATTTAGTAATTGATGATGATATTCCATTTGAATTATATGGAGATAAAGCAAAAATTAAATCTATTATTAATAATTTATTAACTAATTCAATAAAATATACTGAAGAAGGGGCAATAGACTTAGTAATTAAATGTCAAAATGATAATAATAATTCTAATCTAGTTATTTCTTGTTCGGATACTGGTATGGGAATAAAGAAAGAAAATTTAAAAAGATTATTTACCAAGTTTGATCGTATAGATGCTGAAATTAATAGTACAATAGAAGGTACTGGGTTAGGGCTCGCATTAACTAAGGCGTTGATAGAACTTATGAATGGTAAAATTTATGTAAAAAGTGAATATGGTAAAGGTTCTAAATTCACAGTTGAATTATGTCAAAAAATTGCAAAGTTAAATGATGAAAATAAAGTTATAGAAGTAGATAAAAATAAAGATTTTAGTAAAAAGAAAGTTCTTATAGTGGATGATAATAAACTTAATATCAAAGTAGCAGCTAGATCTCTTCAAGATTTTGATTTTGAAATAGATGAAGCAATAAGTGGACTTGAGTGTTTAGAAAAAGTTAAAACTAAAGATTATGACTTAATATTAATGGATATTATGATGTCTGAAATGAGTGGAGAAGAAACAATTAAAAAATTACAAAAGAATAAGGAATTTAAAACTCCTGTAATGGCTGTAACGGCTGATGCAGTTTCTGGGGCTAAAGAAAGGTACTTAAATGAAGGATTTATTGATTATCTACCCAAACCATTTACTAAAGAACAAATGAAAGAGAAAATAAATAAAATATTAGGTAATTAAGAGTGAATAAAA
>JALEZJ010000009.1 GCA_022772985.1 Erysipelotrichaceae bacterium
CGGATGTTGGAATTGGAACTTTTGTTTTTTCGGGGGATCCAATTGTGTAATTAATAGAACTGCTGTAATAATTATTTGTATCTGTAGGAGTTAGTGTAATTGTAATCGTAGTATTAATTTTTCTTGTTGCTAGTGGAGTTATTGTAATTTCTTTTGGTGTGGTTGCTGTTATATTTGGATTATTGTCACTTGTTTTTGCAGTTGCATAATTTTTGTTAGCTGGCTTTATTGTAATTTTTCCATCTACGTTACTAGTTAGTTTTGTAGTTAGATCTTTTCCAATTTCTATATTTGTGTTATCTTCACCGTTAGGATCTAATACTAACATTGGGAATGCTTTTTTTATGGTACAGGTAATGGTTTTATCTTCTTTAGTTCCATCTTGCCAGATGTAGCCTTCTTCTAATTTTGCAGTTACTTTATAGGTTCCTGCATCTTTTTTGAGATCGTCATAAAATTGAAAATGATCAGTTGGTGTTTTTGTTAGTTTTTGATTTTCGGTTGTACTATCATATGTTAGATCGTTACAATATTTTGTGCTGGTTGGAATTTTTACGGTATTATTGTTTTTTGAACAAGTATTAGTATTATCTATTTTTTCAGATAAGAAATTATTATTGTTATCTTTTGTTATAATGATATATTTTACTGTTGGATAGTTTTCTTTTAGTTCTTTTTTTAGTAATCCTTTATTAATTAAGGTATCTATAGAGATACAACTATAACTTTTCTCTGTATTTTCTTCATCTATTTGCCAAAGAACGTCATTTGGGTTTTCTTCTATGTAGATACGAGCGGTTGTTTTGATGTTGGCGATTGCTAATTTTTCACTTTTTTCTTTTGAAGTATTAATGGTACTTATGATGTAGGAACCACTAATTCCTAAAATTAAGCTGATAATGAAGATGGTAGCTAATAGTTCAATTAAGGTAAATCCTTTTTTCTTTTTATTTTCTTTTTTCATATTGATTCCTTTTCCTTTCATTTTATTTAGTTATTTTCTTTAATAATGATTCAATTTCTTGTTCTTATTCTTTTTTTATTTTACATGTTATTAAATATTTTTTGTATCCTAGTTCATAGCTATAAAATTCATCATCACATCTTTTTTTTTGAATGTAATTTTCTTCCTGAGTTAGTTCAATTGGTAAAGTATTTTTTAATTCTTCTTTATAATTATTTATAATTGTATTTTTAACTTCTTGAAAATTATTATATTTGTATATTAAAACTAAGATTTCATTTTTCTGGTAAATTTTTGTATCATTAGTTGTTGTATATAATTCATTTTTTTGTGTATTTATAAGTGTGTAGTTTTCTTTTTCTAGAATAACATGAAGAGTTTTTGATTTCATTTTTATGCAAATAGTAGTGATGCTTAAAGTTATTAAAATTAGAAAAATTATAATTCTTTTTAAAAATTTTCTTTTTTTCATTTTATAAAATCCTTTTAGTTATTGAAATTTTATAGATACTTGATCTTTTGAACAGGTTACGCCATTATCTTTGCATTCTGCTGCGATCCAGACATTATAGTAAGTAGTTTCATTAATATTTTGGGTTGGTAGAGAACTTAGGCCACAACCATTGTTGTTTATTGTAATGTTATTATTACTTACATATATTCCAATAAATGTTCTATATTTATTACTTAATTGTGTATAGGTTACGGGATAATTGTTACTATCTACTTCTACGTAAACTGTTTTATCTTTAGCAATTGTTCCAACGTATTCGCTGGCTATGGTATTGTTGTATCTTGTTGTTCCTTGATTTATTATTTCTGTAGTGGCAGTGGATGAATTAGGATAATAGGTTATTTTGGTAAATCCAACATTGAAGACGTATCCTGGATTTTTATATATATTCCATATATCAGTAGTTGTTGCTTTTTTATAGTTTCTCCAACAGCCACTACTGTCTAGTATATATTCATTTACTGTGGTATTTGATAGCATTATGCCATTTGAATCAAAGTACCAACCGTGAGTAGGGCAATTATAGTCTTCACTATATACCCATCCAGTGTACATACATCCCTGTTCTTTTGCTGATTGCCATTTATTTTCTTTTCCATCTGCTTTTGCAAAATAATACCAGTTGTTGCCTATTTTTTTCCATCCGGTTACTTTTATTCCATTTTCAAGGTAGTATTTACAGGTTCCATTGTTTCCCCATCCTGAGTTTTCTTGCCAATGAGCATATAGGGTATGATTGTTGAAGTTGGTTACTTTAGTGTTGCTAGTGATGTTATCCCCATTACTTGCTTGAGTATACCAACCAGTGAATTTATATCCGTTTCTAGTTGGAGTACATAGTTCTCCGTATTCACTTTCATATGTTACTGTTTTATTGGTACAACCAGTTCCGTTTTGATTATCGTAAGTTACTAAAGGAGTGGGTCTTTTAATTTCGCATACGATTGTTTTATCTTCTATGCTATTATCTTCTTGCCAGATATATCCATATTGTAATTTAGCTGTTACTGTGTAAGAGCCAATATTGGTTGCTGTTGTGTTAATAAATTTATAACCATTTGGAGCTAGGTTTACTAGGTTTTGAGTTGTTTGGTTATAAAATAAGTTTTGTTTGCAATATGTGGCGGATGTTGGAATTGGAACTTTTGTTTTTTCGGGGGATCCAATTGTGTAATTAATAGAACTGCTGTAATAATTATTTGTATCTGTAGGAGTTAGTGTAATTGTAATCGTAGTATTAATTTTTCTTGTTGCTAGTGGAGTTA
>JALEZJ010000010.1 GCA_022772985.1 Erysipelotrichaceae bacterium
CTAGCAGGTTCTGGAGTTATAAGAACTTTTGGCTTTTTTATTACTATTTTTTTTATGATTCATAATAAGCCTGAATTTCGAGCTGTTATTTCTACTTCTAATTTATTTTTACATAAGGATTTACGAAAGGATGTTTATAAGGTTTCTAAGTTATTGAATATTAACATTCAGTTTGGTTTTTTAAATGATTTTTAGAATTATGCTTGTATTGGAAAAATAGAGGCTTTATTAAGGAATACTGATAGTCCCGCTATGAAGAATTTGTGCTTGAAAATAAAAGATCGAATTGATCGTTCTAAAAGTTGTGATAGGGATGATTTGTTCTTTATTAGTAATCAAGTATGGAGTCAAATTCAATTAACGAAAAGGAAAAATTGTAGTAATTGTAGTTATTCTTCTATTTGTTTTTATCAGAAAATGCAAAAAGAGATGAAAAAATGGAATATTGTTATTACTAATCATGATAATTTTATTTATGATAGTTATGTTTCTAGGGATGAATCTGTTTATGGAGATATGGTGATTTTTGATGAGGCACATTTATTAGAAGAAAGATTAAATTCAGTGGTTCAGAAGCATGTAAAATTAAAGGATTTTGTTTCTTTGATTGATCAGGTGGTTGAGGGTGCTAACTTAGAGTATTGTGATTATTATTTTTTTAAAGAAGAAGCAAGTAAATTAAAGCAATGGTTAGTGGGAATATTTGATTTTATTAAAAATTCTTCTCATGGGGATAAACGTTTTAGATTACAGTGTAATGATGAGATGCAAAAAAAATTGAGGGGTGTTATTTTACAATTTCAACGTTTTTATAAAAGTTTTAATGGAAAGAGTAAGAGTGTAGTAAATTGGGAATACTTACATCAGTTAAAGAAAATGTTTTGTCTATTTCAAGATATGTCTTTAGGAGGGGATAGTCGATATTTTTATTGGGTTAGTTTAGGAAGAGAGCTTAAGATTTGTTATTTTCCTAGAAAAATTACGAATGTTGTTGAAAAGTGTTTTCCTAAAAATATTCCTATTGTAGGTTCGTCGGAGACGATGTTAGATCAAAATAAAACATATCATTCTTTTTGTAATGTTTTAGGTTTAGATCAGCTAGGGGATAGAGAGATTATTTATGGGGATGAACAGGTATCTTTTTTTGATTATCCGGATCAATTGTTATTTTATTTAGATACTTCTACTTCTTTTTCTTGTAAGTATCAAGAATATATTCAAATGCTTGCTTTTAAAATTAAAGAATTTATTCAGATTACTTCAGGGAAATCGTTTGTTTTGTTTCCTTCTAAAAAATGTATGAGGGATGTTTATCGTTGTTTTGCAAAGGAACAATTTGGGTTTCCTTTATTATTACAGACGGATGAAAATGCGGGGAGTGTTTTTTATCAATTTATGTGTGATGTTGATTCTTGTTTATTTGCAACAGATTATATTTTTGATGGAATTGATGTTAAAGGAAGTTCTTTTAGTAATTTAATTATTATACAGTTACCATTTTCAGATAAAGATATTATTTTTAATCAGAGTAAGGATGTTTCATTAGAGGATGATAATTGTTCATTTCGTATGTTGATTAAATTAAATCAAGCTGTTCATCGATTAATTCGAACTAGGCAAGATACTGGAATTGTTTGTTGTTTAGATAATAGGGCTTTTGGTTATTTAGATTCTATTCAAAAAATGTTACCACCTATGACTTATACTACTGATATTAATGATGTTATACAATTTTCCAATCAGAAGATTATTTTAGATAATAATTATAAGGAGTTAAAGAAAATAAAAAAGGATTCTTGATAAATTGAGTTTTTTTTCTTGAGTTGTTTAGGAATTCTTTTTTATTCTTTTAGTAAATTGTTTGATTACTTATTAATGAAGCTATTTTAATATTAATTTTTTAAAAAATTAACTATTAGTTCTTGACAAAAATAGCTTTTTTTTGTAGAATAAGAAACCAAGTAAATGGGGGAGATGGTGTGAATGTATGATTTTATGTGGAAAGAAGATAGTCAAGCATTTGAATTAAAAAATGCTACTAGTAAGGTAGAACGTTTTTTTGAGAAGATTAAAAGTGGTGAAAAAGGAGATTTGATTGCGGATGGTGTGAAGTTGTCCTATCGAGTGGGTCAACATCGATTTGCTCGTGATGTTATGACAGCGATTCGAGATAATCAAATTCTTTTGGTTCAGGCTGGAGTTGGAATTGGTAAGAGTATAGGGTATTTAGTTCCAGTTATTGAAACCATTCATCAAGTTAAGAGTTTTAATAGTGTTGTTATTTCTACTTCTAATATTGCTTTACAGCAACAGTTATTAATGGATATTCAATTTGTTTCTAGATTGCTTGGTATTGATATTAAAGCTACTATTGCTAAAGGGGTTAATAATTATGCGTGTTTAAAAAGAATTGATGATTTGATATCCATTAGTGATAGAGAAGATAAAGCGTTATTGTTTTATTTAAGAGAAGAGATGGAAATGAATCATACGATTGATCGTGATGAGTTAAGAGAAGTTAGTGATGATATTTGGAAACAAATTCAAATTAAGAGTCGTGGTGCTTGTAGTAGGTGTAGTTATTCTAGAAATTGTTTGTATAGAAATATTTCAAAGAGTGTTTCTAAATCTGATATTGTGATTACAAATCATGGAAATTTTGTTAAGTCAGTTATAGATGATAGAGATTATATTAATGAAGCTGATATGTTTATTTTTGATGAGGCACATCAATTAGAGAATGCAATTAGTGGAATTGAACAGGGAATTTTAAATTTGAGTATGATTCATTTTCAGATTAATTATTATATTGTTAATTGTTGGTTAGAGAAAGACAGTGAAATTGAAAATGCTTCTCTTTTAATTCATGAGATTGATAAGTTGTTTTCTAATATTAGAAAAAGTGCTAGTTTGCATTTTAGAAAGAATAATCAAGAGGGTAGAAATTTAAAGATTATGGACTGTGATAGAATATCTTTTGATAATAATAGTGTTGCTAAAATAGCTAAATCGATTGCAAAAAAGTTAGATAAATTTATTCTGGATATTACTTATCGTAAGAAACAAATTGGAAATTATAATCAAGATGCTAGGTTAAATGTTTTGAAAGAATATTTAGATGTTTTTAGGGATATGGCTAAGGGAATGGAAAGTGATAATATTTATTGGGCTGATTACTATAGGAATAACAAGATACATATAGGATATGTATCTAAGAGTAATATTAATATTACTCAAAATATTTTTGGAAGAGGAATTCCTATCGTTTGTACTTCTGGTACTTTGTTAGATGCTAATGGAGGGTATCATTATTTTAAAAACGGGTTATCTTTTGATCAAATTCGATTTAATAATCAGACTGTTGTAGATGGTAGAACTTATTTTTCTCCATATAATTATGATAAAAATAGTTTATTTTATTATGATAATGAAGTAGCTAATCCTAAAAATTATATTAAATATGTTCAGGATTTGGTAGTTAAAATAGAGAAATTGCTTCGTGTTACTAATGGTAGAAGTCTGGTTTTGTTTACTTCTAAGAGTACCATGGAGAGTGTTTATAAAGAATTAGAAAAACGTGAATTTGATTTTAAGTTATTGTTACAAGGTACTATGAGTAATTCACAGATTTGTAGTAAATTTCAGTCAGATGTAAAATCTTGTTTATTTGCGACTGGTGCTTTTTGGGAAGGCATTGATATTGCTGGTAAGTCTTTGTGTAATGTAATCATTACTAGATTACCTTTTGCTAATGTGGATGCTGTTACAGAGAGTAGGGCAGCTGAATTTTCTAAAGGGCAAGCTTTTAGGATGGTTTATTTGAATGATATGGCACAAAAAATGGCACAGGGAATTGGTAGATTGATTAGAAGTAGTAGGGATAAAGGGATTATTTGTTGTCTTGATTCTAGATGTGAGAATTATATTGATGTAATCAAAAGTTGTACTCCTTACACAAATTTTACAAGAGATATTGAAGATGTTTATGATTTTTCTAGTAAATATATTATTAATCGTGATGGGAAAAGAAAAGTAAAGAAGTTAGAATGTAGGGATGCAACAGTTGATAAATAGACATATATTTGTTGGTTTTTGTTAGAAAGGGAAAATACTTATCAGTATTGTTTATCATGTGAGTGAGAATGGAAGTAATATTCTGTTCTTTTTTTGTGAATTTTCTTTTAAAAAGGATAGAGATTTGGTACAATTAATGTAGAAAGAGTGATAATGATGGATGTGAAGTTAAGGATTGATGAATTGATTAAAATTTTGAATGAAGCAAATTATAATTATTATATATTGGATAATCCTACTATTAGTGATCAAGAATTTGATAAATATTTAAGAGAATTGATGGAATTAGAGATGGAGAATCCTGATTTGAGGAGGGAGGATAGTCCTACTGTTCGGGTTGGTGGTAGTGTAACTACTGGATTTGAAAAAGTTACCCATAAATTGCCTATGTTATCCATTGGGGATGTTTTTAACGAGGATGAAATTGTAGAATTTGATAGTCGAATTAAAAGAGAAGGATTTCAACCTCGTTATGTTTGTGAATTAAAAATTGATGGATTATCTGTTTCTCTTCATTATGAGCATGGGAAATTAGTTCGGGCAGCTACTCGTGGAAATGGGTTGGTAGGAGATGATATTACTAATAATGTTAAGACGATTAAGACAGTTCCACTTACTTTGAAGCAAGATATTGATATTGAAGTTCGTGGTGAGATTTATATGAGTAAGGAGACTTTAAAAAAATTAAATCAAGAAAGAGAAGAAAATGGAATGACATTGTTGCAGAATTGTCGTAATGCTGCATCTGGTTCTATTAAGTTGTTGGATAGTCGAGAAGTTGCTAAGAGAAATTTAGAATGTTTTATTTATCATTTACCTAATCCGTTGGATTATGGATTAAAGACGCATGAGGAAGCTCTTCAATTTATGAAGGAACTTGGATTTCGAACCAATCCAAATAATCGGGTTGTAAATGATATTGATGGTATTATGCAATTTATTCGTGAAAAGGGTGAAATTCGATCTAGTCTTTCTTATGATATTGATGGAGTTGTAGTGAAAGTAAATGATATTTGGATGCAAAATCAGTTAGGTTATACTTCTAAGTATCCAAAATGGTGTATTGCTTATAAATTTCCAGCGGAAATTGCTTATACTAAACTTATAGATATTTTATTTACGGTTGGTAGAACGGGACAGATTACGCCTAATGCGGTATTAGAACCAGTCATTGTTCAGGGTTCCACTATTAAGCGGGCTACGTTGCATAATGAGGAAAATATTGTATCAAAGGATATTCGTATAGGGGATATTGTTTCTATTTATAAGGCTGGTGATGTTATTCCGGCTGTTGGGGCTCCTTTGGTGAATAGGAGAACTGGGAAAGAGATGCCTTTTCAAATGATTGATGTGTGTCCTATTTGTGGCAGTAAAATTGTAAAAAAAGAGGAGGAAGCTGATTATTTTTGTCCGAATATGGAATGTCCGGCTCGTAATGTTTCTGGTTTAATTCATTTTGCTAGTAAAGATGCAATGAATATTGAAGGACTTGGGGATAGTATTATGGAAGATTTGTATAATTATGGTTATATTAAGGATGTTAGTGATATTTATACTCTAAGTCAATATCGGGTAGAATTGGAACAGTTGGAAGGTTATGGAAAAAAATCAGTAGAGAAATTAAATGCTTCTATTGAAGAGAGTAAGAAGAATAGTTTAGAAAAATTATTGTTTGGTTTAGGAATTAAGCAAGTAGGGGCGAAAACTGCTAAAATTTTGGCTTATAAATTTCGGAGTTTGGATTGTTTGATAGAAGCTAGTTATGAAGATTTGACTAGTATTTCAGATATTGGTCCAATTATTGCTAAAAATATTGTTACTTATTTTCAGGATGAGGCTAATTTGAAAATTATTCAGAAGTTAAAGCAGTATGGTGTTAATATGAATTATTTAGGAATGTCTCAGGTGGAAGAAGATAGTAATTTTTTTGGTAAAACTTTTGTTTTGACTGGAACTTTAACTCATATTACTAGGGATAAGGCTAGTTTGATTATTGAAAATAAGGGTGGAAAAACAACTAGTTCGGTTACAAAGAAAACAGATGTTGTAATTGTTGGGGATAATCCTGGTAGTAAATATCAAAAAGCTATTGATTTAGGAATTTCAATTTGGAATGAGGAAGAATTTATGAATTTGATTGGAGAAGAATGAAATGTAAAAAAGTCAAATAGGGAGTGAATCTATTTGACTTTTTGTAATTTTTTAGGTGCTTTTTTGTTAATTTGTAGCAGTTGTTAAGATTAATTTTTTTATTTCTTTATCGCTTAGTATTTTTCCTTGACTGATGATTTTGTTGTCTATTATAAGTGCTGGAATCATACTTACGTTGTATTTCTTTTGATCTGATTTATTATTTAGTTCATTTAGAGTAACTTTTACATGATTTTGTAGACTTACTCTTTCAATGATTTTTTTTAGTCTTCTTCCGTTTGAACAATTTGAACCAATCATTTTAATCTCGATAATATCATCTCCTTTCTGATAAATTTAGTATAGCAATAAATTGTGGGATAAATGTCAAATAAATTTGTTAATATATCGAATTTTTATGGAATAGAATTTGTTAGGTGATGATATGAAAAAGAATATTTTTATTATTTTGATATCAACCTTGTTTATTTTTGTGTTAATTTATTTATATGATAGGAAAGAAGAAATTTTGAATCTTGAATATCGGGATTATCAGAATCATATTTCTATTGATTATCCTTATTTTAATAATTCAGTTATTGATAATTATTTAAATGATTATTTAGAGCCTTTTTTAAAGCAGGGAAATGATTGGGGAGATTTATTATTTATTGATTATGATTATGAAAAGTTAGAGGATAAAATTGAACTGATTTTGTATATTTATCAAGAGAAAGGAAGTTTGGTTCAAAAGGAGATTCATCAAATGGATATTGATGTAGATAATGGGGTTATTTTAGAACAAGATACGGTAGTGGATGCTAGTTTGGAATATGATGCTTATCAACAAAGAATTATTGATAAGGATAAACCGATGGTAGCTTTGACTTTTGATGATGGTCCGAATCATAATACAAGTCGTATTTTGGATATTTTAGAGAAATATGGGGTGAAGGGAACATTTTTTATTTTAGGGTGTAATGTAGAATCTAATGAAAAAATTATTGAAAGAATGTCTCAACTTGGAATGGAGATTGGAAATCATATGTATAGTCATAAGTTGTTGACAAAGTTATCGAATGAGAAGATAACTGAAGAAGTAAAAAAAGTGGATGATTTGGTGTTTGATATTGTTGATAAATATCCTACATTAATTCGACCTAGTTATGGAACTTTTAATAAGAGAATTAAGGGGTTGATGGATCGGCCGATTGTTATTTGGAATGTGGATACTTTAGATTGGAAATATCATAATTCTAAAAGGATTGCTGCTAGGGTGATGAAGGATGTTGATGATGGAGATATTATTTTGATGCATGATATTTATCGGGCTACAGCGAATAGTTTGGAGATTGTGATTCCTAAATTATTAGAAGAAGGGTATCAGTTGGTGACAGTTTCTGAATTATTGTATTATAAGGGAATTGAAATGGAAGCTGGGGGTGTTTATAGTCATGCTAGTTAAAAGTGGGTATGACATGATTTTAAACTTGGTTTTTGTTCTGTTATAAAAAGAACTAGTTATTATTTCGAAGAACTATAAAAACAGGAATAAATGGTTCTTCGAATTTTAGTGGACCTGAAAACCACATCTAAAAATTTAGATGTGGTTTTAATAACTTACTATATTTTAAAAATAGTTAAAATCTAATACTTATTTAAGAATTTAAAAACTAATATTTAAAAAAGTTATAATAATTGTTTTATGTTAGGTCCACTCGATTTCGAAGAACCGAATAAATCCTGTTTTCATAATTAATTTATACTCAAACTTTTGGAAGAACCTATTTCTTTATCACTAGTTCCTTAAATTTATTTATTTTTGATTAAGGATAAAAGTTACCACCAGATACTGAAATACTACCAGTACTTTTATTATAGTAGGCTTTTGCACTTGTACCAATTGCTCTCATTGTTCCACCTCTTATATAAATTGTTCCTGTTCCGTAATTGTAGACACAAACTGGTTTGCTTGATTTGTTTGCAGTTAAATATCCATTGGTAATTTCAATGGTACCTCCTGCTACATTATAGATCGTACTTCCTTCGTTTGATGTTATGGTACCACCGTTTATGTTTATTTTTCCACTTGTGTTGTTTTGTACGGCTCTGGCATTTTGAGATGTAATTGTACCATTTTTTACAGTAATGGTGCCACTACTATGATTGATTAGTGTAATTGCTTCGCTTGAGGTGATATTTCCTCCTTCGATGGTAATAGAACCATTAGATTCATTTTGAATACCTCTTGCATTAGATGAATTAAAAGTTCCACCGGTTATTTTGATGCTACCACTTCCATCATTTTGGATAATTCTTGCAGAAGTAGTCGTAATGCTACCATTACTTATTGTAACAGTTCCTTTATTGTTGTAGATACCTGTTCCTGTTGCAGTGATGGTACCATTTGTCATGTTTATTGTACCATTAGAGTTGTTGTAGATTACTTGAGCACTAGATGAATTAAAAGTTCCACCAGAAATATTGATAGTACCGTTTGAATTGTTGTATATAGTATTACTATTACTTGAAGATATTGTTCCACCATTAATATTGATGGTTCCAGAATTTTCGTTTTGGATAGGTCTTTCATTGGTTCCGGTGATTTTACCACCATTTATGTTGATGCTGCCACTAGATGCATTTACGATAACTCTAGATTCTATATTTATTTTTTCAGTATCAAATGTACCGCTGTTAATGGTGATGGTACCAGTGCTATCGTTTTGAATGGCTCTGGCATCTGTTGTTTTTATTGTTGTTTCTTTTATGGTGATAGTTCCGTTTCCTTCGTTGTTAATTCCACGGGCATTCGTGGTATTTATTGTTACATTTTCAACTGTTATTTTGCCATTATTATTATTGATTGCACGACCACCATTTGTTGTAATTTCTCCTCCTGTTATGGTAGCGGTAGCATTGGAATTATTGGATAAGTTTCTTGTTTTTATATTGATGAAGGTTCCTTTGCTAATAGATAAGGTTCCGTAGTTATCTATGCTTACATGCATGACGGGATCTGAAGTGGTATCGACAGTTGTTTCGTATTTGATTGTTCCATCGTAATTTATAGTTAAGGTTCCGTTGTTATAGAAAAGAGAATCTGATCCGGAAGTGATATTGCTATTTAGTTTTTTTATCATGGTTCCTGATCCTGTTATTGTTAAAGTATTTCCGGAATTGATTGTTGTCATTTCAGTTCTAGTCCAAGTTTGTCCATTTGTATCGAAGGTAATGTTTTTATCTACTGTAGCTTTGATAGTATCTTCATAATTGTTTACTAATTTAATAGTAGAATTATTTGATGCTACATTAATTGCTTCTTGGAATGTTGTTGTATATATTTGATTATCTACTAAGTAATGGTATTCTTTCCAGTGAGCATATAGGGTATGATTTTCTAATTTAGTTACAACTGTATCTTCTGTTATTTTTGTTCCGTTTGTTTCTTCGGTGTACCAACCTAAAAATTGGTAATTTGTTTTACTGGTATTGCATAAATCTCCGTATGGTTTGTTATAAGTAACTGTTTTGGTGTTTGGAGTGCAAGAAGAACCACCTTCTTCTTTAAATGTTACAATTGAGGTAGCTTCATTTATTGTGCAATTAATTATTTTATTTGTTGTGGTGTTATCGCTCCAAATATATCCGTATTTTAATTGAGCTATTACTTCATATGTTCCTGGTTCGATTCCTGTTGTATTATAGAAACTAAATCCTGTTGCTGCTTTTTCTACTAAAGTAAGACTTGTTTTATTGTAGGTAAGGTTTTGCTTGCAATATGTGTCGGATGTTGGAATTGGAACTTTTGTTTTTTCGGGGGATCCAATTGTGTAATTAATAGAACTGCTGTAATAATTATTTGTATCTGTAGGAGTTAGTGTAATTGTAATCGTAGTATTAATTTTTCTTGTTGCTAGTGGAGTTA
>JALEZJ010000014.1 GCA_022772985.1 Erysipelotrichaceae bacterium
CGAGTTGTTTCTTTCTTTTGTCTTCTACGTTCAGCACGGCTTAATTTAATTTCTTTATTCACTACTACACACACTTTCTATTCTTATGTAGTAATTATATCAAATTATGAATGCGAAGAAAATTTACTCTTTTTTACTGAATTAAAATAATTATTCTATTAAAGATATTTATGATACAATATAATAGAAAAGCTGTATTATCTTTTGGATTTTAGAAACTTATAGTAATAATTAAAATAATAAATAGATAAAAGAAAAGCTGTGATAAAATGATTAGTAATATTGTTGGAGATGATAGGATGGATAATTTAGAAATGAAAAAATATCTTGCTAAGAGTAGTAGCGAGAAGGAAATAGAATTATTGTTTAGAAATCAGGGTCATTGTAATAACATAAAAGAATATAATCGCATACAAGAACTTGTCAATCAAGATGATGGTACAAAAATAAACTCTAAACTAGAAAATGGTTATATTGATATTGAATATCATAATCAAGTAGGAGAATATAAGGCTAAGCTGTTACTTCAATTTTTTGATAAACATCGTGAATTTTATCAATATTTCTTAAATCGATTTCAAAAAGTTGTAATTCAAAATAATCGGGAAAGAATAGATACTACTGAAATTATTATAAATAATGAACCAAGTTCTATTTCTTTAGAAGATTTATTAGATCAAATATTAAGTCCTACTGAGCATAATTATTTACATTTATTTCTTTCAAAATTAAAAGAGGACAAGCAATTACTGTCGGAAGAAGCAGCTATTTCCTTATTGAAATGTCTTATTTTAGAACAAGATGTAAAGAATAAAAAAGTAGATTTTTTTAAGTATTTAGATTTAGTTCATGGTAAATTGATTAATAAAAAACTTTATTATCAATATGCTATGGTAGATTTAGCTTTTGAGTATCAATGTTATCCTATGTTAGATAAGTATATGAATCATCAAGAAGAAGAACAAATTGAATTTGAAATTTTTAAGGCTATTCATCAAAAGTACGGCTTATCTTTGTTAAATCAATCTTTAGAACACCAAAAAGATCTTTTCTTAGAATATCAACAACAGCATGAAGGAACTTTTCTGGAAAAGAATTTGCTTCCTTTGAATTCTTTATTTCAAGAAAAAGTTTCTTCTATTATGGTGCAGTTTCAAAATATAGAAAAACATACTTCTAAACAAATGGATCAAAATAAGATTTTAGAATTAACTTTAGAGTTTTTAAATGAAATTGATTCTACTAAAATACTTGCTCGTGAATTAGAAAAAAATATAAATGATGGTAACATTATTCTTTGGAACCCTATGGATACAGAACAAAGAAAAGTAATGAAAGAGAGCTATTTTAAAAATGTTAATCTTGATGAACCAGCGTGTTATTTAGAATATGATGAGAAAGGTGTTTTAATATCATCTATTGTAAATGTTCCTTTAACTTATACCTTAAAAGATGTTGTTACGATAGTTCATGAATTTTTTCATTTTCATAATAATCAAGCTAGTACTAAAAAAGCCAAAGAACATATATTAAATGAATTTTCTTCTATTTACTTTGAAAATTTAACATTAGAGTTTTTAAAGAAAAAAGGATATCCAAAAGAAGAATTACCAGTTAATTTTAGAGTAATGGATTCTCTCATGAATTTTATATTAATTTCTCCTACAATTTTTTATTTGTCTTATTATATGGAGAATGGTAAAGTTGAATATTCTTATTTATGCAAGATTGTTAATAAAGTTCGGGATGAATGTCTTAAAAATTGCCAAGAGTTAAATTTGTCTGATCAAGAAACAAAGGAAGTATTAATTCAGAATGGTGTTTATGAGAATATAGAAGAATCGGTTATTCAATTGATTTATAACTTAAATAATATACTTTTAAGATGGGATGAGAGTATTTATAAAGGGTCTTCTTATTTACTAGGATCTATTTTAGCAAAAAGCGCTATGGAAAATGGAATTGATGTAGGTGAAATATTAAACCTTAGCAATCGAATGAACGAAATAGAAGATCCATGTGAAATGATGGAGAAAGTGGGAATTGATTTAGAAAAATATCACTTTCAATATAAAAATCAAGAAGAAAAAATGAGTTCTCATTTTCAAAAATAAATTTTGATGAAGGAATAACAATACTTTAAAATAGTATTTTATTTGATAAAGAATTTTAATTGATAATTTTAAAAAAATCCAAAAGCAAAATTTCTATATGATTAAAAATAGTTTTTATACTAAAAATACTGATCAGTATTTTCCATACCTATATGAGTTTATCTTGAAATTATTCTATTACTCTTATTAATGTATTGTAATATTTAGCTATTTACTTTATAATAGAATTAACAATCATAGGAGTGATATGAATGATACATATAAAAGATAAGAAGAATAAAGCACTAATAGCTTTATGCTTGGTATTTATTGTGTTAGTTATTACATATTTAGGAGTTAGTAAACAAAGTTATGCTCTTTCTAATGAAATAAATACTATGGGAGATTATATCTTAAATCCTAAATGGGTAGAATATATGGATTTATCAGAAGAAGAAAAAGCTACTTATGAAGTAATTCCAGAACAATTTATTTATCGCTATAAAAAACTAGATAGTCCTCTTATTAGTCTTTTTAGTTTAAGTAGTAGTTATCCTGAATATTATAATTTAAATGATGAGGGGTATTCTAATGCTCCTGATGATCAAAGTAGTTTGGGAATTTGTTGGGCCTTTGCGGCGATGAGCTCTTTAGAAAGTAATATGTTAAAAACAGGACTTAGTAATATCTCTAATCCTATTAAGTTTTCCGTAAGACAATTAGATTATGCAAGTGTACGTCGTGATTATGTAGAAGAAGGTTTTAATCCTTATTATGTATATGGAAGGACTATGCCTGGTAGTGGGGGAAGAATTAGTACGGCTTTTACTTTAATGGAAACTGGCATTTCTCCGGTTACTGTGGATAAATATGGAGCATTTGATGTTGATAGAACCATAAAATCTTTAAATCAAACTTTCAATTTAGAGGATGTTGAATATGTGGTAGATAGTTATGTAAATTATGGATCTACTGGTAATTATACAACCGAGGAAGAAAGAGAAGCGTGGGTTAGTGATATAAAGGCTCATATTATGAACTATGGATCGGTTGCGATTGGCTTAATTGGAGCAACTCCATATTCAGCTGGAAGTTGTATTTATGTAGATGATAGTTCTAGAAATTTTCTTTTGAATATCAATGGTGATTGTAACCAACAAGATGCTTCCGCAGGACACGCTATGGCTATTATTGGTTGGGATGATAATTATGAATATCAGTATTGTAGACTAGAGTCTTCGACGACAAGTGATTTAACTGATTGCGAAAATATTATCTCAGGAAAAGGAGCTTTTATCTTAAAAAATTCTTGGGGAGAATATTATCCATATCCTTATATGACTTATGAATCTAATGTTGATGGAGCTTATGGAATTACTGGTGTTTCTTTAAAGAACTGGGATAAAAACTATGATAGAACGAAAGAAAATGACGCTAGTTATGAATATAAAATTAGTACCATTACTTATTATAAGAGTGATAAGGTAAAAGAAAACTTAAAGAAAATATCTTTTTATACCAATACGAGAGAAGATCTTGATTATCAAATTTATGTAAGTTCTGATGGGAGTGACAATTATATTTTATTAGATACGATTACTACGAATACGATTGGATTAAACAGTATTGAAGTAGAAGATATCCTATTAGATAGGGATAAGTTTTCGATTAAAATTACTTCTGATAATGGTTATGTTGATAAAATTTTTGCTTTTACGGAGAATGTAGATACTACTGAAGAAGTGATGATTGATACGGTAATTAAAACTGGTAATGAGTATGAAGTGAATGCACAAGAATTTTCATTATATAGTATGACTGAAAATATTCCGAATGGAGATGTTGTTCAATATAAATTAGTAAATGAGTTAGGGGAAGATGTGACTAGTTTATTTACCATTAGTAATGATTATAATTTAAATCATGAAGTTCGACCTACCATTAAGATTAATGATGTCTTACCTTCTGGAAATTTTACTTTACAAACGATTTATCATGATGAGGTAAAAGATAGTGATTCTATCGTTGTAAAAGCTTTAGAAAGTTTATGGTCTGGTGGTAGTGGTAGTATAGATGATCCTTATCTAATTACTAGCGTAGACGATTTTAGGAAAATATTTACAAATGAAGATTATTTAAAAGTTCATTATAAACTAACTAGTGATTTAGATTTTTCTAATGTAGAAAACTGGAATATTGGAGTAATTTCTAATTATCAAGCTTTTTCTGGAAGTTTAGATGGAGATCATCATATGATATCTGGATTAAATGGAAATAGTAATTTGCCATCTTTATTTTATAGTTTAGATGGAGCTGTTATTAAGAATTTAGTTTTTAGTGATATTCATTTTGATATTGTTGAGTCAGGTTGGGGCAATTTACTTGCTATTTTAGCTTATCGTTCCACTTTGGAAGATATTGTGATTACCAAATCAGTAGAAATTGATGGGAATGCTTCTTATGCAGGAGGATTAATTGGTACTGCTAATAATAGTAAGTTTCTTCATATTGCTAATTATGCGAATGTTACGACAGAATATGATTATAATGGGAAAGCTTCTGGAATTGTGAATGAAGCAAGTGGTAGTGAAATTAGGGAGTGCTATAACTATGGAAATATTACGGCTACTAATAGTATTGCTGGGGGAATTGTTGGTGTTTTAAAAGTCGCTAGCGATACTTCTAATGTCGGAACGATTAAAGATGTTTATAATTTTGGCAATATCAAAACAAATCTTAGTGGTGGCGGAATTGTTGGTAGTGGCGAATCTTCTATTATTGAAAATAGTTATAATGTATTTTCTAAGGAAGTTAATAGTAATATTGGTAATATTGTTGGAACAACTTACGGAATGGTGATTCAAAATAGTTATTATCTAAATTCTTTTGGTAGTAGTGTTTTTGAAGATCGAGATAATACAACTACATTTGTAAATGTCATGGGAAAAACCGAGGAACAATTAAAGGATCAAAATACTTATTTAGATTTTGACTTTGATTCAATCTGGAAGATAGAAGGAGAGAATTATCCTTATTTTACAAGCTTTTATTATCTATATGTAACTGATATAGAAGCTATTCAGGAATTAAATCTTGAAGTAGGAGATGTAAAGAAGCTAGAGATAAGCTTTACTCCTAGTAATGCTAATCATTTGAAGGTAAGTTATGAAGTCTTAGATGATAGTATTGCAACAATTAGTAATGAGGGAAATATTACAGCTTTAAAGAAAGGAAATACGATTTTAAAGATTAGAACATTAGATGGTAGTAATATTGTGAAAGAAATTCCTATTACCGTGATTCTTGATCAAGTAAATCTAGATGATTATAAAGTAATTGAAGATAGTTTTATTCAAATTAAAGAAAATTTTACGATTACTAATTTTATTGATAGTATTTATCAAGGAAATAAGTATGAGATAAAAGTGTCTAGTAACAATCAAATGATTGGAACGGGAAATAAGATCAGTATTTTTGATAAAGAGGGAAATAAAGTATCAGAATATGCGGCCGTTGTATTAGGAGATACGACGGGAAATGGAATAGTAGATGTTGGAGATGTTGCCAAACTATATCAACATTTAAAAGGTGCAATTGAAATGGATCGGGAATTTAAATTAGCCTCTGACGTCTATCAGGATTCTATCTTAGAATTAAATGATGTTGCGAAATTATATCAATATGTAAGAAAAGGGATTACAAGTTTGGAGGGATAATTATATGAAGATAAAATATCAACTATTTTTGGGCTTTCTTTTCTTTGCAATCCCTTTTACTTCTGCGTTTGCAAGTACAGATATTTCGGTAAAGTGTCCTAATGGTAGCGTAGTCGGAAGTACTATTGATTGTGAAGTATTTGTAACAAGTGATATTGAAATATCAGCAGTTAGTACTAAACTAAGCGTTAGTGATAATTTAGAATTTGTAAGTTTTAAGACGGACTCTAGCTGGCAAGGAAATGGTGATAATGGGGATGTTTCTTTATATACTTATCCGAATCAAATTGGTGAAATTAAACTTGGGATAGCGACATTAAAAATAAAAGAAAGTAATGCTTCTAGAACGGGAACTATATATGTAAAAGAAGTAACTTTTTATGACGCTGATTTTAGTGATATCAGTGGAGGTAGTGTTTCTAAAAATATAAAGATTCTATCAAATAATTATGATTTAGCAAGTTTATCTTTGGTAGGTTATAATATTAACCCAAATTTTAATAAAGGAGTAACAGAATATCAAGCGACCGTAGATAGTGATATAGTGGTTATTGAAGCAAGCCCACTAGATGAATTTGCAACCATTAGTGGAGTAGGTAGAAAAGAATTAAACTCTGGAGAAAATACTTTTAATATTACCGTTACTAGTGAAGCTGGTGCGAAAAAAATATATAAATTAATCATTACTAGACCAAAGAAACAAGAAGAAAATTATTTTAATAGAGAAGATATTCCAAACCAAGCATTAGAAACAACCGATAACAAAGAACTAAAACCAGAAACTGAAAAAAACAAGGATAGTAAATTAAAAAGTTTACTGATTACTGGTTATACGCTTGATTTTAGTAGTGATAAGTATTTTTATGATCTAGAAGTAGCTAGTGAAGTGGAAAAATTAGAAATAAAAGCAACTTCTAATAGTGAGAAAGCGAAGGTAACCATTCAAGGCAATGATCATTTAAGTTTTGGTAAAAATGAAATTACTATTACAGTAGAAGCAGAAGATGGAAGTAAAAGTACTTATTCAGTCTATGTTACGAAAAAGGGTAATGTTTGTCTTATCAAGTCTATTCTAATTACCAATTACGATTTTACTTTTGGTTGTAACCAGTATGACTATGAACTAGAAATCGGTATGGAAGATAGTTTAAATATCGAAGTAATTCCAAACGATCAGAAGACGAAAGTAGAAATTCATCATAATGATCATTTAAAAGATGGCGATATTATCACGATTCTAGCTAGCACAGATAATACCAATTATAAGTATTCTATTAAAATTATAAAAAAAGAACTAGCAAGTTCTAATATTATTCATGATAAGAAATTTATTTTAATAGCTGTGATTACTATTTTAGGATTATTATATTTTATTGGCAGATATTTAATAAGGAAAAAGAATTTTAAAAATAAAGAAAATATCTCTTGACTCTCCCCTTAGAGTAGGTTGTATAAATAATGTAAGGAGGCCAAAATATGTATAAAATAGGAGATTTTTCTAAGATGTCAAAAACTACGATTAAGACCCTTCGCTATTATGAAAAGGAAGGATTATTAAAGCCTATTCATGTGGATCGAAATACCGGTTATCGATACTATGAGACAGGCCAATTAGTAGAATTATCTAAAATTATTTCCCTAAGACAAATTGGATTATCCATTAAAGATATTAAAAGTATTTTAAAGGGATACAATATTGAAGAGATATTAAAAAAGAAAAAAGAGGAATTAGAAAAAAATCTTACTTTATGTCATATCCAGCTTTCTAAAATTAATTATTTATTGGAAGGTGAGAATATGAAAAATGAAATATTGATTAAGAAAATACCAAGTTATATGATTTATTACAAGGATGGAGTCATATCTGATTATAGTAAAATATCAGAATTTGTCTTACAAGCAGGAGAAGAATGTAAAATTTCAAATCCTAACTTAAAATGTATCACTCCAGAGTATTGTTATGTTAGTTATCTAGATGGGGAATATAAAGAGAGGGATATTAAAATCAGATATGCTGAGGCCGTAGAAAAGATGGGAAAAGAATCTGATACGATTAAATTTATGGAAACAGAAGCTATTACAGCAGTATGTATTTATCATAAAGGTGCTTACGATAATTTAAGAGATTCTTATAATATTATTTTAAAATACATAGAAGATAACGGCTATGAAATTATGGATAATCCAAGAGAATGTTATATTGATGGTTGTTGGAATAAAGAGAATGTAGAAGACTATTTAACCGAAATACAATTCCCAGTACAAAAGAGATAATAAAATTAGGACAGATCATAATAGATCTGTTTTTATCATTTCATAATGTGTAATTGTTAAAAATCTTTGACAAAATTCTAAAAGAAATTGGTAGATTATTATTAGTGCTTTTATGTATAATGGAATTGTAATGAAAGGAGAAATAATATGTTAGGAGAAAAAATCAATCGTTTAAGAAAGAAACAAGGACTATCTCAAGAAGAATTAGCAGAATTAATTGGGGTAACCAGACAAACCATTTCTAATTGGGAATTAGGGAGTACTTTTCCTAATCCAGAGCAATTAAAACTATTATCCAAGACTTTTCATATTAGTATTGATGAACTTCTAGGTAATGATATCAAAGAAGTATTAGTAGAAAGAGTTAGTAATACAGAAAAATTAGCTGGAATAATGATAAAAATATTAAAAGTATTTGGATTTATTCTAGTTGGACTTTTCCTAATTGATATAGTAGCTTTAATTATTTATGCATCAAGTGGAAATCTTCATAATGTGGAAAGTAGTGCTACTATTACTTGCCAATTAAATGAGAAGAGTTATCAAATAGAATTTGGAACAGATAAGTATTTTAACTGTGATAATTGTTCTAATCAAATGGAAGAAGAAATAAAAAAGCTTGTAGATTTTGAAGAGTTAGGAAATAGTATTGAGAATATAGAAAATTATTTTATAACTCATGATGGTAGTTGTGAATAAAACAGATAACGATAAAGTGAAGTGATAATAAATTTACATCACTTTTTCTTTTGACTAAAGTACTTAAACATTTCTTAGATGTATAGTAAGAACTAAGATAAGTAAGTATTTTTTACCAAACGAAATCATTCTTTTTATTATTTTTTAAATTTAATTTGCTAACTATTTGCAAAAGAAGAATAAAAGTATATAATAAGAGAAAGATTAAAATAAAAATATAGAATTAAGGAAAGAAGGAAAAAGATGAAACTACCAATTCAAGTACAAGCTCAAAGTATTAAAAAAATGTATGATAGTTTGTATGAAGATTTAAAAGTAAAATATGGATTAACGATGAACGAAATTATGTTTTTATTATATTTAGATAAACATCAAATGAAAAATACAGCAAGAGAAATTGTAGAAGACTTAATGGTAACAAAATCTCATATTTCCAAATCAGTTGATTCTCTTGCTCGGGATAATATCATTATTCGGGTTCGAGATGAATTTGATAAAAAAATAATTCGGTTATATATTAGCGAGTCTGCTGATTCTTTACTGAATGAATTAAAGGAAAGAGAAAAGTGGATAATGAAGAATATTACTGCTGGAATTAGTAAAGAAGAGTTAGAAACATTCAATAAAGTGCTAGAAATGATGCAGAAGAATATGATGAAATTTTCAGAAAAAAGAAAAAATTAGCAATTTGATATTGACATTGCTAAAACGTGGTGGTACAATGAATTTGTACTTAAGAAGAAGTCTTGAAAAAAGACTTTAAAATTAAGTTAATTGTTCAAAAATGAACTAAATGGAATCGAGCAATCACACTCGGTAAAAATTATGTGATTAGTTCAAAAATGAACTAATATCTATTGATGATGAAAAGGAGGAATAATATGTTAAAACCAATCGGAGATAAGATAGTAGTAAAAAGAGAAGAAAAAAATAACACCACAGAAAGTGGAATTTTACTAGCAAAGGATACAAAAGAAAAATCAAGAATTGCTACTGTAGTTGCAGTAGGAAAGGGAAGAAAGTGTCATGATGGTAGTATTCAAGAAATAGAGGTAAAAGTAGGAGATAAAGTATTTTTAAGTCATTATGCAGGAGATAATGATGATGTTACTTACAATGGAGAAGAATTGACAATTGTAGATGAGGGTCAAATCTTAGCAGTAATTGAATAGGAGGAATATTATGGCAAAAGAAATAAAATTTGGAGAAGATGCAAGAAAATCATTATTAAATGGAATTAATAAATTAGCGAATACGGTAAAGGTAACACTAGGACCTAAGGGCAGAAATGTTGTCTTAGATAGAGGTGGTGTTCCTTTAATTACCAACGATGGTGTTACCATTGCCAAAGAAATTGAGTTAGAGGATAAATTTGAAAATATGGGTGCTAATCTGGTAAAGCAAGTATCTATTAAAACGAATGATGTAGCAGGAGATGGTACCACTACAGCAACGGTACTTGCTCAATCTATGGTAAAAGAAGGCGTTAAAAATATTGCCGCTGGGGCGGATCCAATGTCTATGAAACGAGGAATCGATAAAGCCGTTGCCGCCTCTGTAAAAGAGATTGAAAAGATTAGTTCTAAAGTAGAAGGAAAAGAAGATATTGCAAGAGTTGCTTCTATTTCTGCAAATAATGAAGAAGTCGGAGAATTAATCGCCGAAGCGATGGACAAAGTAACCATCAATGGAGTAATTACCTTAGAGGAATCAAGAACTTCCAATACAGAAGTAGATGTTGTAGAAGGAATGCAATTTAACAAAGGAGTTGTTTCTCCTTACATGATTAAAGACAAAGAAAAACAAGAGACAATTGTAGAGAATCCTTATATTTTAATTACGGATAAGAAAATTTCTAATTTTAAAGATATTTTACCAATTGTAGAGCAAACGATGAAAGAATCTAAAAAGTTATTGATTATCTGTGATGATATGGAAGGAGAAGCTTTATCTACTTTGGTATTAAATAATGTGAGTGGCATATTAGATGTAACAGCAGTAAAAGCACCAGAAATAGGAGAATATCGAACCGCTATGTTAGAAGATATAGCTGTTCTAACAGGCGGAAAAGTCATTAATTCTGATTTAAATCAAGAACTAAAAGATGTCACTATGGATATGCTAGGTCGTGCAAAACAAGTCAAAGTAACCAAAGACTCTACGATTATTGTAGATGGACTAGGAGAAAAGAATGAAATCAGTAATAGAGTGGAAGAAATTAAAAGACAACTATCCACTGATTCCATTAGTGCTAATACAAAATCACAATTAAAAACTAGACTTGCTAAATTAGCAGGTGGCGTTGCGGTCATTAAAGTTGGGGCAACTACCGAAGTAGAAATGAAGGAGAAAAAGTTAAGAATTGAAGATGCATTAGCGGCAACGAAGGCAGCTGTTGAAGAAGGAATTGTCGCCGGTGGTGGAACTGCTTATGTTAATATTATTACTAATGTAGAAAAAATGGTAAATAAACTAGATGATAGTGAAAAAATAGGTGGTAAAATTGTCTTACAAGCACTAGAAGCACCATTAAAACAAATTGCCAAAAATGCTGGAGTAGAACCTGCTATCGTCTTTGATAAAGTTAAGAACTCTAAATTTGGAATTGGCTATAATGCAGTAAATGGAGAATATATTGATATGAAGTCAGTTGGAATTGTGGATCCAGCCAAAGTAACTAGGACGGCTCTACAAAATGCTGCTTCCGTTGCTTCGATGATTTTAACAACCGAAAGTGTAGTAACGGAAAAAGTAGTTCCCATAAAAGAAAATTAGAAAAAAGAGTCTGTATACTAAAACAAATAAAAAAGAAAGAAGTGTGAGTGGATGATGTTAGATCAAGTAAGAAAAATTAATTTTTTTGAGGATCCATTTATGGAGAATCATAGGAGGAGTTTGGTAATGAATACTGATATTGTAGAGAGGACAAATGAATATGAATTTAAGATAGACTTACCCGGATTTAGTAAAGAAGATATCGAAGTAGAAGTAGAAAATGGAAATCTTAAAATTCATGCTAAAAACGTAAAGACAGAAGAAGAGAAAAAGGAAGGGAAGATGATTCGACAAGAAAGGTATTATGGAGAAATTTCTAGAAGTTTCTATATAGGAGAAGAAATAGAGAGTAATGATATCCAAGCTACTTTTGAAGATGGTGTTTTAACTCTTACCGTTCCTAAAATAGAAACAGAAAAAGACAAAAAGAAATATATCGAAATTAAATAATTGATTTATTTTGAATTAGGTTAGAGGACTTAAAAATTTTAAAAGGTCCTTTTTTTGATATAATTTGATAAAAAGAATAAAATTTATAAATTTATGCTTTGATAGGCCCAGTTTAAAATGCTTCCTTATCTGATACTTCATAAGTATAAAAGATAAATGGAAGTATTTTTTTGTAAAGAAAAAAATAATTTACTTAATTCCAGTTTTATTTCGTGTTAAAAAGTTCTAATCTATTGTAAAATAAACTTTGGAAAGGAAGATTTTTATGAATCAAGAACATATTGGAAAATTTATTCGAAAGTGTAGAAAGGAGAGAAATTTAACGCAAATAGAATTGGCAGAACGTTTAGGGGTAAGTGATCGCTCTGTTTCTAATTGGGATGTGGGAAGTGTATGCCAGACTTATCTTTATTTCAACCTTTATGTGAAGAACTAGGAATTACAATCAATGAATTGTTAAGCGGAGAGAAATTAAAAAAGGAAGAATATTTAAAAAAGTTAGAGGAAAATATGCTTCATACTATTGATTATACGAATAGCCTATTAAAAAAGAACAATAATTCTCTAGGTAGTGTTTTATTTTTCTTTGGATTATTAATCGTTTTAACTGCTATTTCTATTTTTCCACCCGATAGTGGTTGGAGTTCTATTTATGCAATTCTAGGGAGTATGATTTCTTTAATTGGAGTTTCAAAATTTACAAAAAAGTATTCTTTTTTCAAAAGAATATTTTTCCATCTTAGTTATTTTCTTTGCCTCATGATTTTACTATTTATTTTAGATTATGTAAGTGTTATTTTTAATCAACAAGCACCAAGATTTTCCTATTATAAAGAAACAGGCGATCAAGTCATCTTATATCAAGCACCATTCTATCAAGTATATCGCATCAATTATGATACAAAAAATGAATACTATATTATCGATAGTAAAAATGAATACACGGATGATACAGTTCCTCTTAGTCCCTTCAACCGTTCAAAAAGTGGCATTTCTAATCTGATAAACTATAAAAGTTCTTATCTAGGAGACAATAGTAATACTAGTGCTTTAATCGATCATTTGCCTTTATCTGAATACGGCTTTGTTTTGGAAATAGATTCTGAAAATTTAAGTTTAACCATTGATTATCAAATTACAGATTGGTATATCAATGAAAATTATTATTTAGAAAAAAGTTTATTATACAATTCTGTTTCTATCTTTTTACTCGTTGATAATGTAGAAACAATTCATTTTAATTTTAGTGGTGTCTTTTATTCTATTACAAGAACTAAAGTAGAAACTCTATATCCCAATTATGATAAAATTAAGGATAAAAAATTAAGTGAAGATAAATTTAATTTGTATGTAGAAGAAAAAATGAATGATGAACTATTTGTAACATTGACATTTAGAAATTTATTTCAGTGATTAGAAAAATATTTTGAAAATGATTGATAAACAAAAAATACTTTATTATTTAAAACATATAATTTAGAGTTTAATTTAATATAAATAATTTTTCTGAAAAAATTTTAAATTTATATATTTAATATTTATTTTGTATTTTTATTCTATATGAAGATTTTAAAAACTTTTTTACATTTAAAAGATAAAAAGATAGAAAAAAATTAGATAAGTATTTTTCTTCAAATATTAAAAAATTCTAATCAACAAACTCTTACTTTTATGTTAAAATAAAAAAGAAGTACATAGAAATTTTTTTTGAGTGTTATTAGAAATAAAATAATCTGTACTTTGTTAGGTTTTTCAGTTTTTATTTGTTGCATTATTATTTAGAAATCTAGAGAAATAAATTGTTTTATAAGGAAGGAAGTATTTATGAAAGAATTAGAACAAAGGCTTGATGCAATTGAAAAAAGAAATAAAAGAGTAGAGTTAGATAAATCTTGGGAAACAAGTTGGACTAGAAAAATTTGTATTATGCTATTAACTTACATTGTAGTCATTATTTATTCCTATTTTATTAGAAATTTTGATAATATATTCTTAAGTTCTTTGGTACCAGTAATTGGTTTTACTTTATCTACACTATCTTTAAAACTAATTAGAACAAAGTGGGAGAAGAAAAGAATTTAATGAGTTATATTCTATCGCAATTATTTGGATTTGTTGCATTTCTCATTTCTTTAACGGCTTATCACAAAGATAAAAAGAAGAAAATACTAAGTACTATGATTTTTTCTAATCTTCTAAATTTCATGCATTATCTTTTATTAGGTGCTACAAGTGGATGCATCACTAAGGTAATTGCAATCATTAGGGATATTTTTGTAATAGAAAAAAAGAAATATCCACTTTTAAACAAAAAAGTATTTTTGTATCTATTTGTATTTATCTATGTTCTATCTGCTATATTGACTTATCAAAATCTAAGTTTCATCCTACCATTATGTGCGGCATTAATTTATTTAGTTGCAATCTGGTATGGTGAGGAATTAAGGATCAAACAAATGGCTTTTTTCACTCAGATAATCTGGCTTTTTTACCATATTTCTATAACATCTATCGTAGGAATGATTGCTAGTATGCTATCTATTCTATCTACTTATATTGCTTACCAAAAAGAAAGGAGATTTCAGTAATCATGGAAAAGTTTATTGTAATAACCACCTGTTCAGATGACTTAGATGTAATAAAAAAACTTGCTAATATCTTATTAGAGCAAAAATTAGTGGCTTCTTGTCATATTACATCAATAGATTCTTCTTACTGGTGGAATGATGCGATTGCTCATAATAGAGAATACAAACTAGAAGTAAGAACCAGAGAAAACTATTTCAAGAAAATATCTGATATAATCAGGAAACATCATAATTATGAAGTACCAGAGATATCTTCCTATTTGATTCATCACATAGATAATAAATTCTCTAATTGGTTAGAAGGAACTACAACGTCTAATACAAACGATAACTCATAAAACTATGATTAAAAAATAAGAGTCATAAAAACAGAAAGAAGGAAAAATGATGTCGTTAGAAAGAGCAAAAAATTATTTAAAAAAATATGGAGTAGAAGATAGGATTATGGAATTTAAAGAATCTTCTGCTACGGTAAAAGATGCATCTATTGCCATTCATTGTAGGGAAGGAGAAATCGCCAAAACTCTATCCTTTCTAGTAGGAGAAAATCCCATTTTAATTGTAGTAGCAGGAGATGCTAAAATAGATAATCATAAATATAAAATGGAATTTTTGACCAAAGCTAAGATGATTCCGGCAAGTGAAGTAGAAGCACTTATAGGTCATGCTGTGGGAGGCGTTTGTCCATTTGGAATCAAAGAAAATGTGAAAGTTTATTTAGATAATTCGTTACAAAAATTTGAAACCGTCTATCCAGCATGTGGTAGTTCTAATAGTGCTATTCCACTAAAAATTCAAGAATTAGAACAACTATCTAATTATGAAAAATGGGTGGATGTTTGTAAAGAGGGATAGTGCTTTTTAAGTTTCGTTTTAGCGTACCTTTCGAATAGTATAAAATATATAAAAAATGCAGATTTAAAAATTTTTTTCAAAAGTTGTTTACCGGAACCAATAGTCATCAAAATCAAAATTCTACTTGGATGAAACTTTATATTGTTAAGAAATTATGCCAAAAATTAGGGTATAAAATTGAAAATGATTCTGTCTTAGGAAAATATACCAAAGTGGCAATTACATTCTTTCAAAATCATTATTACGAAGTAATAAAATAAAAGAAAAAGCAGTTAATCTTTAAGTGATTCTGCTATTTTCTTAATTTCTTCTGGTGTTTTATTTGTTATTTTAGAAATTGTCTCGATATCTATCTTATTTTTTAACATATTTTTGATGGTATCTTTTTTTTTCTTGCTCTACTCCTTGCTCGATACCCTTTTCAATTCCTTTTTCGATACCTTGTTCAAAACCTTTTTCTTCTCCTTCACGAGTTGCATTTTTAAGACTCTCAGTTTTTACTAATTCTGCCATTTTTTCACTTTCCCATTCGGATAAAATTAATTTATCACGACTAGCATCTTTTACATCATTTAAAAATTTTTCAGCCTTCTTCTTTGTCATAATCTGAAAAGCCATCTCCTTCATCTCTTTAAAATTCTTAGCATTAATGAACGCTAACCAAATCACATCTTTACTTAGATTTTCTTCTTTATTATAGTAAAGTTTTGTATAATAATCAAGAGACTTATGAACAATTTTAAAGTTATCAATTAATAATTCATTTGTGGTATCTTCCTTTAAATAAAACTTTTTTCTCCTGTATTATCTTTAAATTTATGAACATTTAAGTTTAATTGATAAAAAGAGTATTTCGTCATATCTTTTAAATTACTACTACTTTCTATATAACTAGTCATAATCTTTTGTAGATATAAGACGTTTCGATATTTAATATCTTCATATCTACTGGAATTTACTTCAACATCAATAGAAATATCACTAGGAATGATAGGATTATTTAATCTAACCAAAATATCTACTGTTTTTTGATATTCTCTTTTCACAGATTTTGTCAATTCTACATTTTCTAAAATAATATTAGCGTCTTTTGCATCGACTTCTAAATCAAGTACACAAATTAAAAATTCTTTTAGTAGTTCTAAATTTAGACTAAATACTCTCTTAAACATAAAGTCATATTTTAAAGGAATAATTTGGATTTCTTTTGTATCCATATTTTTCATATCTTTCACCTCAGTATGGATAGTACCAAGTTTTAAAATAATAAGCAAACTTCCAAATTGAAAATTTGGGATGCCAACAGCAAGCAAAAAAATAAATAGCAGTCTAAATTGGAACACAAATATAATTTTTGATAAGTATTTTTTTAAATTTCCAAAAAAAACGAATGAAATTTGTTTCCAAAATTTAAAAATAGAGAAATTATAAAAAATAGGAAGGGACTGTCAAGAACTGTAAAGTAGATAAGAGAATTCTTTTTATACCTAGATAGGAATTGTAATAAAATCAAAAGAATTGAACTCTAAAAACACGTGATGGTAAAACTAGAAAAATATTATGGTAACAAATCTTACCTATCCAGTTTGATAGAATCTCTTTTTACATAAAAATGCTTCGTTTTATCTTTGCTTTGGTATCTTTATTTTAATAGTAATCATTCCATTCTTAAAAATAGTCTTTTAAGAAATTTCTTGCTGAATAAGAATATTTATAGTAAAATAAGCATTTGGTTATAAGAAGTAAGTATTTTGTTACAAGGAGGGATTTTGATGCTAGAATTAAATTTTTGGATTAATATACTAAAAAAGAAAAAGAATTTAAATGAAAAAGAACGATTTAAGATCTTACAATCTTACCAAGTAGATTCAACTGTTTTAGAATATTTAAACACAAAATTTCAAAATTTAACAATTGAAATTCCAAATCATCAAAAAGGTAAAATTTTAGAGTTAATGAAAAAAGGACTTTTAGAAGGATGGTGTTGGCAAACAACAGAAACAGCCATTCTTTTTCTAAATGATGAAGATTACATAGAGCGAGGGTACTTAACTTTTGATGCGATTACAACATATTACCACTCTTGGATTTGCTTTTCCTTAAAAGAAGAATATGTAATGGATCCTTGTTTAAATATTTTGTGTCCTAAGGATTTATATAGGAAAATCTTTAGGACCAAAGTGGATGCTAAAATTACAGCCAAACAAGTAAGAGACTTCTTTGTTGAAACTTATCAAAAAACAAGCAAAGAGAATCTAAAAAAAATAAAGGATTATTGTAAAGTAATGAATATTGTTTATGAGAAAAATAAGATAGAGAGAAAATATCTAGAAATAAAGTTTCATGCATCAGAGAACATTACTTCTCCAATGTATCGAAATACGACTGGTTATCTAGCTAAAATAGAAAATCAGAAAGTAAAAAAACTAATAGCTCATTACGATAGAAAAAGAAATGATTTGTTATAAAAAAAGTTAGAGGAAAAGGCAAAGTATGAAATAGAGAAAACAGGAAATACTAGAGGAATAGAGGTGATCTATTTTGAGTTTTTTCGTGATACTAGCTATTTTTTTAATGGTAGGAATTTCTTTAGAAGTATTTTTCTCTCTTTACATCTTCATCCATTTTCAACGTTTTTTCTTTTTTGTACTGTTATTTGGAAAAGTTTTAGGAGTTCTCATCGTATTACAAATCATTAAAAAAAGCAAATCCTTAAATAAAGATATTCCTTGGATTGTCATTGTTCTATTATTTCCTTATATTGGCACACTTTTCTATCTTACCATTGGAAGTGATGTTATTCAAAGTAAAAAATTAAGAAAAATTTCAAAGAAGATAGAAGACCAGAAACAGTGTTTGATAACAGAAATTTTAGGGTTAGTAGAAGAATTACAAGAAGAAAATAATACCATCAAATACCTTTCTTTGTATTGTGATTATCCAATCACTAAAGATAAAAAAATCGAGTATTATAGAAGCGGAGAACAATTTTTTGAAGAATGTAAAAAAGAATTAAAGAAAGCAAAAAAATTTATTTTAATGGAGTTTTTTACTATAGAACTAGGTAGCTTATGGGATGAGATTTTAGATATTCTAAAAGAAAAAGCACAAAATGGGGTAGAAGTAAGATTGATTTATGATGCTACGGCATGTATGAAAAAAATACCTGCCAAATATTATAAAAAGTTAGAAGGTTATGGAATAGAGTGTGCAGTTTTTGAGAAAAATACTCCTTTATTGGGCATTTTGAAAAATCATCGAGATCACCATAAATGTCTCATAATAGATGGAAAAATTGCCTTTACAGGCGGGATGAACATAGAAGATCGCTACGTTAATTTAGAACAACCTTATGGTTATTGGAAAGATGTTGGTATCTCTCTTGAAGGAGAAGGAGTTAGAACTTTTACAGTAATGTTTTTTAGTATGTGGCAAGCTCTAAGAGAAGAACAAATAGAGGTCAGTAATTACTTTGTACCAAATAGAAACATAAAAGAACCTGCTAGTATTGCAATTCCATTTGGAGATAATCCACTCGATCAAGAAAACATTGGAAAAAATACTTATATTAGTATGATTCACCAAGCAAAGAAAACAATTACCATCTTTACACCTTATCTTATATTAGATATGGATCTCTATCAAGCCTTAGCCTTCGCCGCTAAAAGGGGAGTTGATGTAAAAATTATAATTCCTGGAATTCCTGATAAAAGGTCAGTTTATC
Source organism: Erysipelotrichaceae bacterium (assembly GCA_022772985.1). Taxonomy (GTDB): domain Bacteria; phylum Bacillota_I; class Bacilli_A; order RF39; family UBA660; genus RUG11198. Next base: position 19,175 of record JALEZJ010000014.1, read on the forward strand.
AAGTAAGTCTTGCAACTGCTCAAAAATTAATTCAGGATCAAGCAAAAATTTATACTTATACGAAAGGCTTTCTACATGGAAAAGTATTATTAGTAGATGATAAAGAAGCAATCGTAGGTACCATTAATACAGATTATAGAAGTCTTTATTTTGATTTTGAATATGGTGTTTATTTTAAAAATAGCAATGCAATTGATGAAATCAAAAAAGATATCGAAGAGACTCTTCAAGATGCAAAGGAATTTGTCCCTCAAAAAAAGAATTGTGTTCAATACTTGATAGATGCATTTTTACAATTATTTTCTCCACTGATGTGAAAATACTTGAATCAGAAAAAAATTATATATTGAGAAAGTACTAAATAAGTATTTTTTATGAAAAGAACATATCTAGATAATTTTTTACATCTAGATATTTTTTAATTGAATAAAGAAAATTAGAGTATCAGAAGAAATTGAAAAAATACTTGTATTTCAATTATCTTTATGTTAATATATAGAGCAACAAAAAGAAGAAAGTGGGATGAAATATGAAAAAAATTAATTTCAAAGATATAGATTTCTCTACTTTTCAAAAGTCTAGTATTCAGGGAACAAAGAGTACTATTTATAAAAATAAAGAAGTAGCAATAAAAATTTTAGATAAATTTTATCCTGAAGAAAAAGAAGAACTATATAGAAAATTATTAGATATGGATGGAATTACCATAGACAAAGTTTTATTACCTAAGGATATCATTTTAAAAGAACATAAATTATATGGCTATACAATGGACTGTTTTCAAGATTCAATTCCATTACTTGATTATTTTGGTAGCACTAGATATGTAAATTGTAACGATATCTTTGAAGCAATAAAAAAATCTAGTTTGATATTAAGAGATATTCATCAAAATGGGATTATATGTGGAGATTTGTCTTTTGATAATATTTTAATTAATAGAGAACAAGAAATTAAATATTGTGATATGGATGGATGTTTTTATGGAAATCATCATGGGCTTTTTATATCTATTCTTTTAAAAACATTTCTTATTGACTATCGCCATGAAAAAGTAGAAATATCAGAAAATATAGATCGAATCTCTATGATGTTATCTTTTTATCTATTACTTTATTTAAAAGAATTACAAGAATTATCTAAAAGAGAATACAATCAATTATTAAAACATATCACTACACTTCAAAATATGGATGGATATGCAAATAGATTAATAGACAGAACAAAAAAGATACCGGAAATTCCTTATTTAGATGAGTTAATAGATGAATTTGATGATTATCTAATTGACCGAGAAAAACAGTTAACAATAAAACAAAAAATATTAAAAAGATGTGGAAGGTGATGTTGCAATGGAAAAATTTAATAATATTAGTGTCTTTATTCAAAATGAACATTTTGAAAACTTTGATTCCAAAGAGTTAAATTCTTTAATTCAATTTACTTGTTATTCTAAAAAAGTAAGAGATTTTTATAGTAAGAGTTTTCTTTTTCAGAATATTACCAAAAGTAATGATAGTGATAAGAAATATATTTTCTTATATGAAGGAAAAAAATATCCTTTTTATGTATTTTCAGATTATGATTTACAAGCCTTTGATAAAAAATTATTAGAAAGTCCTAAAAGAATCAAAAATAGTTTCAGTAGAACTTTAAAACTTGCTGGTTCCATGAATCTTGTAAATCCAAGAGTATCAATTGGAAATTCAATTGTCGGAATATTTAGATCATTAATTATATTTCAGGAAGGAAAAAATGAACAAGTAATTGATTATGCTAAGAATTTAGTGATGGATAAAAATGATTATTATGAACTTTTTAAGTTTCAAGAAATTAATGTAGTAGATAAGTTTGATTTATATAATATTTATTATTTCATTAATGAATTTAATGATGAGGAGCATATTTATGAATACTTCATATTTACCAAAGAAATTTTAAAAGAATTATCTTGGAAAGAAGAATTTAAATTTCTAACAAAACCTTATGATAGTGCTGGTATTAATAAGCATAATTATTCATTTTTAGGAAATGATCATGATTTTTTATTCTTTCAAAAGGACGATATTTATCATCAAAAGTATGCTGATTTAATTCAAGAATTAGATAATTTTACAAAAAATCCTACGCATGATTTAAGACACATTTCTTACAATAAGGAAAAGAATGTGTATCAATTAAAAAATAGAAAGTTTGGTTATTTCACATTTGACTTATTATCCGATATGGTAAATGATGTAGAAATAAAAAATCAATTATTATCTGATTCTAGATATCGTAAGTGTCATAAAAATTCTTGTATGATTGCAAGAGGATTGCAGGAAGATAATAAAAAGTCTGCTTATGTTGTTGGAGGAAAATGTAAGGGAAATGAGCTTGACTATTACTATCATTCTTGGGTAGAGGTTGATGATAAAAATCTTGTAATTGATTATAATCATAATATTATCATGAATCGAGACAAGTATTATTGTTTTTTTGAAGCGGTGGCAATTTCTAAAACAAAAGTAGAGGACTTGGAAGAGATTATAAAAGTTTTAATTATTGAAGCACAATTGGACTTTGATCCTATGGATATTAATTATTTTGGAACTGAGTTATTAAGAGATATGAAGAAAAATGCAAAAATATTAAGAAAAAAATAAAGAGTTAGGTGGTAATTTATGACGAAGTTAGCAATGTTAGGTAGTGGTTGTATCAGAGAGCAAGCTATGGAACTACATTTTATTGAAATGCTTGAAAACTAAAACATTCAAAGAAGTTCATCTTTAGAAGATTCTGATTATATTTTATATATTACATGTGCGGGAGTAGGAGATACAATAAAAAAATGCCTAAAAGAAATTCAACATTTAGTTGATTATCAACATTATAAGAATCCTAATCTAAAATTAATCATAGTAGGATGTTTAACAGAGTTTTACCATCTTTTTGAAGAAATAGATCAATTAGAAAATATTAAAATTATAAAAAATAAAGATTGGATTATTCCCACTTTCAATTATCTTAAGAATGAAAATAAAAAAAATACCACTCAAACAAGATTAGAAAATCGAACTAGATTTTATTATGGTAGTCATATTTCAGCTCAATTTTTCTTAGAAAGTGGTTGTATCAATCACTGTAGTTTTTGTAAAAATAATTATTTTTCTAGGAAAGTAGAGTCTACGCCTTATGATAGTACCTTAAATTATCTAAAAGGCCTAATCCATAGTGGTACTAAGTCACTTTGTTTAAGTGGTGAGAATGTAACTTTATATGGAATAGATTTAGAAAAAAAGCCTCTTCTTCATCGTTTGCTTCAGGATTTAAGTAAGGAAGAAGAATTGGTAAATATAGCCGTCCACGAAGTAACTGCTCAAAATATGTATCCTCAGTTAGAAGAAGAATTAATTTATAACCCAAAAATAAAAAGAGTATCAATTCAATTAGAGTCTGGTAGTGAAAAAATATTAAACTTGATGAATCGACATTATACCTTAGAAAAATATGATAAGTTGGTAGCAAAACTAATAAACAATCATAAATTTGTAACAACTATATTAATGTCAGGGTTTCCAACTGAGACCTATGACGATTTAGATAAAACAATCGAATATGTAAGAGGTCGTCAAATTTTTACGGATAGTGTCTGTCAATATGTTGATTTTGAACATCTTCCTTCTAGCTGGCTAGAACAATTAACAAATTCAGAAAAAAGGGAGCATACTTTATATCTTCAAAAAGCAGTTTTAAAAAATAATTACAAAGTATTAAAAAATTATATTCCCTATATGAATGAAGTAATTATTGCTGGTAGAAGTAATGGTTACACAATTATGGAGGGAGCTTCTAATGTATACGCCGTTAGCAGGCAAAAGAAATATCAAGAAATGGAACTTGGTACCATCATTCATACATCGCCTAAAAAATTAGTAAAAAGAAGCAGTTTTAATCACGATATCGCTTATAAATATTAAAGAACAAAGAGAATTTTAAAAAGAAATTTCTCTTTTTTTGGTATAAAATACTTCATTAGAAATTTTTTTAAATCAAGAGAAAAAATAAAAATATTTTTTAAAAAACTATATACAAATATTATAACAAGTGTTATAATGAAGGCAAATAAAACGAATAAGGAGAAATATTATGTCATCTGTAAGTAGAGTTACCAAAGAAGCTATCATCGAAGCTGGTTTTGAAATTATTAGAAAAAAAGGGATTGACGGAGTAAATGCTAGAGAAGTAGCTCGTATATTAAATTGTTCGGTGCAACCAATCTTTTATCGGTTTAAGAATATGGAAGAATTAAAAAAAGAATTATTAGATTATTCCCTAGATTATTATAGAAAATTTTTACTAGATTTTAAAGGAGATACTCCTAAATATAGACAAATTGGTCTTAACTATATTCGCTTTGCTAGGGAAGAAGCAAACGTATATAAATTTATTTTTATGGGAGACTATCAAATTAAAATAGAAGAGTTTGCTTTCTTTGATAAAAGTTATACAGAAGTAGAAAAAACATTACAAATTCAAAATGAATTATCAACAGAAATGGCTAAAAAATTTCATTTGAAAATGTGGCTGTTTGTTCATGGAATTGCTTGTTTAATTGCCACTAATACATGTATTTTTACAGAGGAAGAAATTAGTGTTTTATTAGCAGAAGAATTCCAGATTTTAAGAAAGAGTTTAAATCAATTTGAAGATGTGGAGTGTCCTAATCTTGATTTTTCTGATTAAATAAGAATTTTAGAAAAAGGAGTGATTGGCAAAAGAAAAAGAGAAGTAGTTTGATAGATATTAAAAAAGAAATCAATGGTTTCATTTATGTATTTAAAAAATACAAATTATATAGAAAGAGGTGTATTTATGAATAGAATGAGTAATATATTATGGGGGATTGTTTTTGTGGTACTTGGAGTGATATTTGGGTTAAATGCTTTAGAGATTACTGATATTAATATCTTTTTTGATGGATGGTGGACTTTATTTATTATTGTTCCATGTTTTATCGGTTTATTTAAAGAAGAAGAGAAAACTGGGAATCTAATTGGACTTATGATTGGTATTTGTTTATTATTAGGTTGTTTAGATTTTATTTCTTTTGCCTTAATATGGAAGTTGCTTGTTCCTGCTATTTTGGTTATGATTGGACTATCTTTTATTTTTAAAGATGCTTTTCATAGTAAAGTAAAAAATGAAATTAAGAAATTAAATAAAAGTGATGGTGAGGAATATTGCGCAACATTTGCTGGGCAGGATGTAGATTTCAGTGGGCAAGAATTTAGGGGATGTTCTTTATCGGCTGTTTTTGGGGGAGTAAAGTGTGATTTAAGAAAGGCAAAAATAAAAGAAGATGTTGTAATTTATACAAGTGCAATTTTTGGTGGAATTACTATTTTAGTGCCTGATGATGTTCAGGTAAAAATCAGTTCTACTCCTATCTTCGGTGGAGTATCTGATGAGCGAAAAAATAAAAATGATGATTCTAAGGTTATCATTTATATCAAAGCAACTTCAATGTTTGGAGGAGTAGAAATTAAATGAGTTCTGCACAAAAAATTATTAAGTATTTAGCTATTGCCTTTGCTTTATTTCTAACATTTAGTATTATTTCAGGAATTGGATATGCGTTTATCTCGATTGGTAATTTATTTGATTCTAACAAGAAAAGTGTTACAGAGAAGTTAGAGATGATAGAGATAAAAGAAGAAGATACGATTTCTTCTTTGGAGATTGATGTAGGTGGCACAAATATTATTGTGAAATCCGGAGAAGTATTTCAAGTTCAAACGAATAGTAAGTATATTCAGGTAAAACAAGATCATCATAAATTATCTATTCAAGAAAAAGAGAATTCGTGGTTTTCTAATGGAGAAACGGCAGACTTAATTGTTTCTGTTCCAACAGAATTTATATTTCGAGAAGTGTCTATTGAGGTAGGTGCTGGGCGTTTAGAGATAGAAGAATTAGCTACTAATAATTTGGATTTGGAACTAGGAGCCGGAAAGGTTACTATTGATAAATTAAACGTGTTTGATCAAGCAGATATTGATAGTGGAGCTGGAGAAGTAGAGATTCGTGATGGTGAATTGAGTAACTTAGATTTAAATATGGGAGTTGGTAAATTTACTTTGAATACAAAGTTATCTGGTAATAGTACAATTGATCATGGAGTTGGAGCTTTTCATTTAAATTTAATAGGAAGCAAAAATGATTATCAAATTCATTTCAATAAAGGACTAGGTAGTGTCAGCTTAGATGGAGATGAAGTGGTAGATAATCAAACTATTGGTACTGGTAGTAATCGTCTCGAAATTGATGGTGGTGTTGGAAAAATCGACATTCATTTTATCAGTAATCGTTAAAAACATAGAGAAAAATAATTTATAAGTATTTTTTATCAAAAAGGATAGAAGGTGTGTTAAATTGGTAAAAAAAGTGTTTGGTATACTTATTCTAATTGCTTTGCTATCCATAAATGGCTATCAGTTGTATATACTAGAAAATACTTCCCGGCAAATAGATACGTTAGATGAACAATTAGAGGCTCATCAAAATGAAGAAGAATACATTTCTTTGTATGAAGAGTTAACACGGGAGATTGGAGATGTTTCTGATATAGAAGATAAGATAGGGCTCTTACGAAGGGAATATCAACAAAATGATGAAGGATTAACACTTAGTATGCAAGACTTGGAAAAGATTAAAAATCAAAATAATGAAACAGAAGAACAAATTATAAAAATAGAACTTCAAAAAAAAGAGGAGGAAGAAAAAAGGGAACTTTATGCTAGTTTTCCAACGTTCAATCAATTTCCTAACTATCCTACTGGGTGTGAAAGTGTGGCTTTATATTTATTACTTCGACATTATGATGTAAATGTCTCAGTAGAAGAGATTGTCTCTAGACTAAAAAAAGGACCTCTTCCTTATGAAAACAATGGACAAAAGTTAGGAGGAAATCCCGAGGTAGAGTTTATTGGGGACCCTAAAACAAAATACTCTTATGGAGTTTATAATAGGCCAATTGTTGAAGTAGCTAATCAATATAAAAGTGGAGTTGTTAGTAAAATTGGGCTAGATTTTTCAGAGGTTTTAAAATTTGTACAAGAAAAACATCCAGTAATGGTTTGGACGACAATCAATTTATCGAAGCCATTTACATCTACTACTTGGGTGGATTATGAAACGGGAGATACGATTCAATGGATTAGTGGAGAACATGCTGTTGTAATCTTTGAGGTGGATGATAGTCAAGTAGTGGTGTCGGATCCTTATACAGGAACAATTAGAAAGTTAGATCAAAAGACTTTTGAATCTAGATATAATTATTTAGGAAAGCGGGCAATTTATTATGAGTAAGAAGAAAAAACAAAAGAGAAAAATGTTTCTACCAATCTTATTTTTATTCAGCATTCTTATTTTAATAGGAACTTCTGTTTATCTATATCAAAAAAATACTGATCAAGAAACTCTCTTAAAAGAGAAGCAAGATGAATTAAAGGTAAAAGAAGAACAAGAACAATTTGTAAAAGATCATAAGGAAGACTTGAGTACAATTAAAACATTAAAACAAGAAATTTTAGGTCAACAGCATAAGTTAGAAGAATATCAAAATCAAATTGCTAATTTTACAGACCTATTAATTAAAAATGAAAAGAAATTAGAAGAATTAGAATCATAAAAAGGAGAGATGAAAATGAAAAAGAAAAATACAGGAAATACAGGGGTAATTGTGATTACAATTGTTATTATTTTATTAGGACTTGCTGGTGCATACTTATGGAAAGAAAATAAGTTAGGAAAAAATACTGAAGATCAAGGTGGAACTACTACTGTCAATCAGAATTTTAATGAAGTAGAAGAAAGAGAGTCGTTAAACCAAGATATCCAAGAAATTGAGGCAAGTTTAGGGTTTCTTGCTATTTTAACTAGTGTGGATAAATATAATGGTGGTGGAGATTATGTTACAAAAAAAGGTGTGAATCTTTTAGAAGCAACTGAGGATAAACAATTATTTGTAATGGAGCAAATTGTAAGAAATAGCGAGAATGATAAAAACTTTGTAGTTTTAGATATGAATGGAGAAGTAGATAAAGAAATAACTAGTCCAACAACAGATGGAGCTACTGCTTATTATCCTGCTGATTTATTTAAAACGGAATATGCTAAATATTTTAAAGAAACGTTTTCTATGAAAGACAGAAAAGTAAGTTCTAATAACAATCAGTATGATCAAGATTCTAACTATGTTTATTATGAAAATAGAAGACCTGGATTAAATGGATTATCTGTTACTGGAATTACGATTGAGAAAATTGAAAAGAATACAACGGATACTTATCTTGCTAATATTACACTACACTATAATGATAGAACATCTTCTATGTTAGGTGCATCATCAGAAGAGGCAGAGCTTATTTATAGTCGTCGTGAAAATATCATCCAAATAGAATCTTACAAACTAAAATAAAACGTATTGGTTGAAAAAAGGAGTGAATGAAAAATGTTAGAGGTTAAACATGTAACCAAAAAATATGGAGAAAAGATAGCAGTTCAAGATATAACTCTTACAGTAGAAGATGGAACTATCTTTGGATTTATTGGTCATAATGGTGCTGGAAAGACAACCTTAATTAAAGCAATTGTTGGAATTCATGAATTTGATGAGGGAGGTATTTTAATCAATGGAATTAGTATCAAAACATCTGAAATTGAATATAAGAAGCAACTTGCTTATATCCCAGATAATCCAGACCTTTATGAAAATTTAACTGGGATTGATTATTTAAATTTCATTGCAGATATTTATGAAGTAGACTCTAAAATAAGGGAAGATAGGATTAAAAAGTACGCTACTACATTTGAACTTCTTCCTCATTTAGGAGATTTGATTTCCAGTTATTCTCATGGAATGAAACAGAAATTAGCCATTATTTCTAGTCTTATCCATGATCCACGTGTTTTGGTATTAGATGAACCATTTGTAGGACTAGATCCTAAGTCTAGTAAAGATTTAAAAGATATTATGAAAAGTTTATGTAAAGATGGAACGACAATATTCTTTTCTTCTCATGTATTAGAAGTTGTAGAAAAGTTATGTAATCGTGTTGGTATTATTAAGAATGGAAAATTAATTAAAGAAGGAACAACCAAAGAAATTACTAGTAGCGAGGACTTAGAAAGTGTCTTCTTGGAGCTTACAGATGAAGAGTAAATTAGGAATTGTATTAAAAACAAATTTCATTAATACTTATAAACTAAAACAACTAACCAAAAAGAAAGCTATCTTATATCTAGTCTTATTTCTTTATATAGGAATTTCTCTTTTTATGGTATTGCATGAGTTTTTAGGTAAGGTATACCATACATTAACACTCGTTCAATTAACTTCCTATTATTTAACTAATTTATTTTCGATTGCTAGTATTTTTTCATTCTTCTTTACCATTTTTAGTGCTAAAAATTCTTTGTTTGAAAATAAAGATAATGATTTATTATTTAGTCTACCTATTGATAAAAAAACAGTATTATTTTCTAGATTATCTATTATTTTACTT
>JALEZJ010000017.1 GCA_022772985.1 Erysipelotrichaceae bacterium
ATTTATTTCCATTATTACACTATTCATGGTTATATTATTATCACTTACTTCATTAGAAAAAAAGATTCCATATATAGAACTACATAAAGCACCGATAATGCATATTACTATTATAATAATAATTGCTATCCACCCTCCTGCTAGTAATAAGTCTATCAGTGCTTTAGTGCTTTCAATAATAGTCTTAATTGTTTTTATGGTTGCTTTTAGTAATCCTTTTATGGAATAATACGTGGCTTTAGTTATTCTTTTTGTATTTCCTATTATTCTTTTACTATTTCTTATCATTTCGTTGCTTATTTTTTCAGTACTTTTTCTCATATTTTTTGATGATTCAATTACTTTTTTTGTTGCTTTTTCTATCTCATTAATTTCTTTTTTGTTTCTATTTTCTGTTCTAATATTTTTTATTTTTTTAATATTATTTTTAGCATTAATAACAGATTTTTTACCATATTTATTAAAATTATAAATAACATTTTGAGTAGTTTCTTTTGAAACATTAACAATATGATTAGTAGCGTATTCATTTGAATTATTTATATCCTTATTTGTTACTTCATTTACTCTATCTTTTATTTCAACTATTTTATCTTTAAATTTTTCAGTCGTGATAGCACTCTTATCTAATATTTTAATACTTTTACTTGCAACCTCTTTTAACTTTATATTCACTGATTATTCGTCTCCTTTTTTTGTATACCAAAAAGAGTCTATAACAATTATAGACTCCACTCTTTATAATTTATATCTAATATTTTTTATTTCTCATTGCTTCATATTGTTGTAGCCCCCTGATTCCATGTTCTAATTCTTTTAAACACCCCACTCCAATATATTCAACTGAAAAATAATTATTTATTAAAGAATCAACTGCATTTATAAAATCACTTAATTGCCATTTCTCATCAATAGGTCTTCTTGGTGGTGCGTAACAAATACTCCCATTTGTATATATATGATAGAATGATTCCTTAGGTATTTTTGAAGTAATTTCTGTAAATTGAGGATATGTTTCTCTCCAAAATAACTCATACATTTTTTTATTTATTGTTACTTTTAATTTAATAACTCCATCAAACGAGAAATTAAAAGTTTTAGAATAATCTTTCTTTATAATAACAAATATACTATTAATATCTTCTTCATATTCTTCTACTGTAAATTGATATTTTTTCATTGATTTGTAGACAAGTTTTTTATTAATAACACCATGGTGTTTGTTTTTTGTCATAGTTTGCTCCATTTTTTACTATTTCCTTAGGTTGTTTAGGAAATCTTTCTCCAAATATTTTTTCCCATTGTGTTCTATTTCCCTTCAAAGCTTCCTTAGCCATTTCTGAATATCTGGATATTTCATCCAAAAATTTATTAAAAGTTGATAAATCTTTGTCATCATATCCCTTTTTAGTTTTATCACAGCAATCTTTAATTTCAGTTATCGATGAAAGAGTTGTAATATTTTCTAATGTTTCAGAAAAGGCTTGATATAATCTTAAACCTACTCTAGGCATAGGTGAGCATTGATGAACTAATTGCTCTAAAGTGTATGATTTTAAAGGATAAGTTAGTATTTCTTTATTTAAATACTTAAATAATTTCATCAAATCATAATAATTAAATCCTTCATATTTCTTTTTTTGAACTTTCATATATTCAATTTGTTTTAAAGAATTCGATTCAACCCATTCATGTCTTTTATGTGAAGATATTTGTATTGTTCCAGAATTGTCGATATAATTTGCTATAACTATATCTGCACTTATGTTTGAGTATATAAGTCCTATCGAATTAGATTGTTGTCTTATTTTTGATACAACTTTTCCCTTTTTATTAATAAAATAATCTATAAAATCATTATTAATATCATCTACTGATTTATCTACAGGTTTTATTATAACAACAATATCTACATCTGGCTTTTTATTTGAATCATATTCATTTATAACAGTATTTTTTGCATAAGAACCACTGAGTCTTGTTTTTACTATTTCGTATCCATCAGGAACATCTCTTTTTATCATATCTGTTAACTCAGTGTGTTTAGAAATAATATCTTTTTCCTTTGTTTTATTTAATGATATTATATCTATAAAATCATTAAAGTCTTCAGTAAGTTTTTTCATTATTTAGCCCCCTTTATATATTCTTCATAATTGATAATTATGGAATTATTTATCAATTTCATTTTTTCTAGTAAATTTAATGTAAAGAAGGCTAACCTACTATCTTTAATTTCCTCGACATTGTAATTTTTTTGTTCTTCTAAAAGTTGATTTTTATCTTTATTTACAATAGCATCTATATTTTTTCTATGTTTTATTGTTAACGTTTTACCTTTTTCAACAATATATAACATATCCACATATTTCATATTATCTATAAACGAATGTGTATCTGAATAATCTGTTTTATATGAAACTATTATTTTATATGGTGCAATAAATCTCTTCTCAGTTAATAATCCCCCTGTTGCTGATATTATTTTTCCACCTGTTTTAGATTCCAACTTATTTATTGAATTTAGATTATCAATACTGTCCTGTAATGCTTGTTTGGTTAAAGTTGTTTTTACTTGGATTATGGCAATTACGGCTTCAATAGGTACAACAGTATAAGTTTCCTCGAAGAATGGTGGAACATAATTTTTATCATATATTATGATATCCATCTCTTGGGAAATGTTATTATTACTATCTATAATGAATCCATTTGTTATGCTATATTTAGAAGGAATTACTTTAGTTAAAACATTTTTCACTAAATATTCTCTATACTTTCCATCTTCCAAATTATGTTGTATTCTAATATTCATATCACTATATAGTGACTGTTCTAAATTATCAAAAATATCTTTTAATATTTTTCTTTTCATATTTTCATCTCCTTTATTTCTATAAAGAGATAACTGGCAACTACTAATATATGTATAATTTACAATAATAAATGATAAAAAAACATACTAATCCTCCTTCTAGAATTGACTAATATGTGTAAATCTGCTAATATAACCGTTGACACAAAGAAATATTTTGTGTATTATTATATTAGAGAATGATAAAAACGTATTGATATTGCTTTATCAATTTATCAATCAATTCTTTGTTCTCATATAATTTGTTTGCCTATTGGCATTGTTCAAAATTTTGGTAGTTACCAGCTACCAAGTATAAAGCATGTTCTTGTAACATGTTTTTTTTGTTATAAAAATGCATCACTTTATACCACTAACATAATACCATAATATTAAAATAATATCAACCCAAATATACATACATCTGTTTGCTTTTAGTTAATTTAAAGAAAAACAACTTCAATATACAAATATTTTTAATTTTTTGTATTAATTTAAATCTTTTCATTAGGTTTTGTACTCATTAACCTATATAATTTAGTATTTTTAGGAAACTTATTAATAAATGGTACTAGTACATTACCAATCTTAATCAAACCATTACCCTCTTTAACATTAGTAATATAATTCATTTGCATTTCAGATATATTAAGTAATTTTGCTAGTTCTTCTCCATCAGAACTAGATTGATTAAGCATAACAATAAATTCACTATTAGATAACATTGTTCTAGCAGTATGACTTAATAATAAATCTTCAACATTTTGAGTTATACCAGTACAATATGCACCATATTTTCTTACTCTTTTCCATAATGTAAATAAGAAATTAGCAGAATATTCATGACTAAATAATAAATATATTTCATCTATAAATATGTAAGTATTTCTACCTTTACTTCTATTTTTAGTAATTCTATTTAAAATACTATCTAATATAACTAACATCCCAGCAGAACGTAATTGCTTTCCTAAATCTAGAATATCATAACAAATTAAACTATTATTAGTATCAACATTAGTATGTTTAGCAAAAGTATTTAAATTACCCTTAACATACATTTCTATTGCTACTGCTAAGTCCGTTGCTTCTTTTTCATTTTGTTTTAATAATTCATCACTAAAATCTTGTAAAGTTGGTGGTACGCCTTGATAATTTCCTTGTTGATAATGTCTATAAACAGAAGAAGTACATCTATCTATTATAGATTTTTGTTTTGGTGTTAATTTAACATTTTCTAGTATGATTTCACAAAATGATAAAATAAATTCTGACTTTAATATTACAGGATTAACACCATCTCCATATTCACTATTAATATCCATAGCATTTATATGATTATTACTA
>JALEZJ010000026.1 GCA_022772985.1 Erysipelotrichaceae bacterium
CACAATGTACATTAAGACAAGTGTGTTATGGATTTAATTGCCCTTCAAGTTCTTATGATCTATCCAACAGTTTTGCTATTAGTAAAGAAATAACTTGTTTATGGCATCAATGGATATTCAATAATGCAATATTGTTAAATAACAAAATGGTACAAGAAAATAATCAATTTTTTAAACATTATCTTGAAAATACTTGTCAATTTAATTCTAAATTAAAAAAGGAGGGTTAAAAATATGGCTGCATGTGAATCTTGTGATAGTTGTAATGGAAGCTGTAATAACTCTTGTAATTCTTGTAATTCTTGTAATTCATGTAATGCAAGCTGCGAAGGAACCTGTCAAACCAGTAAACAAAAAGTGAGTCAAGGATTAAACAGGACTTTTAAATTTAGAAAAAAAAGTTTAGCTACAGATGATCTTTTTTTAACAGCAGAGGAATGGAATAGTTTATTAGACTATATTTCAGATGGATACGGTTTAGAAGGAAGTCCTTTATCAGAATCAGCAGATAGTGTATATGAATACAATAATGAAGAAATTCGTGCAGGAAAAAAATATGGAAATGAATTTATGTCTGCAAATATGTATAATGGAGCAATATCCAAAATGAGATATGCTACTGAAGGAGAGGGCGCGCCTGGCAAATATGAAAAAAAAGGAGGGCCAGAAGGAGATATTATATATGCATCTTATTTTACGGATTTAGAAGAATATGCAAATGATGATTTTTCAATTAAATATTGTAATACTTGTGATAGCTGTAATAGTTGTGATAATAACTGCGAAGGATGTAATTCTTGTAATATTTGTAATGCTTGTCAAGGAAAAAATAGTTGTACTCCTTCTCCTCCTCCTCTCTCTCCTGGTCCTTCAATTGGTATTTAAAAATTTGATTTTTTTAAAAATTTTTGTTATAATAAATATATAATATGAAAAGATATTTTCTGAAATTTATATATATAATTTTTGTTTAAAAAAATATAAATTAATATCTTGAAAAGAAAAATTTGATTTTTTAAAAAAAATATTATATAATATATATGTAATAAAGATTTGAAAGACAGTTACAGCAAATATTTTTATGAAGAGCGCCATGCACAATTGCTTTTATATAATAACTGTCTTGATAATATGGGGTAGTACTCCAATTGGCAGAGAGACCGGACTTAAAATCCGGACAGTGTGGGTTCGAGTCCCACTTACCCTACCAGTTTCATGGGATAGTAGTTTAACGGCTAGAACGAATGCCTTCCAAGCATTTGACGAGGGTTCAACTCCCTCTTATCCCTCCATATGTCGATATAGTTTGCCGACTATCGACTTTATTAAGAGCCATACAGCAATTTTTATTTTATAATAGTTTATGATTTAAAAACTCTTAGATTAACAGAACAAATAAGTAAGTAAATATTTTTATTTTAAATGAGTGAATATTGATACGGCTCTTGAAAATATGTATATGATATTCACAATAAGTTAATAACAAAATTATACAATCTATGTATAAAAATGAGAGCAAGGGGAAGAAAACTTCCCCATTTCTCTTGTCCAAGAGAAGTCAAAAATATGAAGAGAGTAAAGGAGAATTAATTATGGCAAACACATTTTTAAAAGATTTAAAAACTACAACAAATTATACTCGTACAGAGAATGGAGCAATAACGTATAAGTCTACATTAAACTCATTGCTTGATATGTTTGCAATGGGAGGAGCTTATCGTAATAGAAGCGATGAAGATGTCATTCTATTGTTTAAAAATGCTCTTGAAGAAGATGAAGTATATGCTTTAAAGTGTCTATTTTATCTGCGCGATGTACGAGGAGGCCAAGGAGAACGCAGATTCTTTAAAGTTTGTATGAAATGGCTGGCTAATGAGCATCCAGAAATTGCTCGTAGAAATCTTGAATCTATTCCAGAGTATGGCCGCTGGGATGACTTATATGTCTTCGTTGGAACTCCGCTGGAGCAAGACGCGTTAGATTTTATGAAAAATCAACTCGCTCTTGACATATTAAGTTTAGAAAAGCCTAATCAGGGTGTAAGCTTACTTGGTAAATGGCTAAAGTCTTGTAATGCCTCAAGTAAGGAAACAAAAAGACTTGGTAATATTACCAGAATTGCTTTCGGTATGACACAGAAAGAATACAGAAAGATGCTTGCAGAACTGCGCGATCGCATTAACATAGTTGAAAAACTTATGTCAGAGAATCGTTGGGATGAAATCGAATTTGATAAAATTCCTTCGAAAGCAGGTCTTATTTATAAAAATGCATTTGCCAGAAGAGACATCATAGCACAGAAGTATGAGACTTTTGCGAATGATAAGTCTACAACTGTAAACGCTAAAACCCTATATCCTCAAGAAATTGCGGCTAAAGCATTTCGCAACTCAGATTCTTACCCTTCTGTAGATAGAACAATGCTTCAAAAATATTGGGATAATCTTCCTAATTATTATGGGGATAGAGAGGAAAATGGCATTGCGGTAGTAGATGTATCTGGTTCTATGAATGGCACTCCTTTAGAAGCAGCGGTGTCACTTGGTGCTTATATCGCTGATAAAGCACATGGCCCATTTGCTAATCATTTCATAACTTTTTCAGCAAATCCAGAATTAGTTCAGTTCTATGGAGTTGATATTGTTGATAAGTTTAAAAGATGCAGAAAAGCGGACTGGGAAATGAATACAAATATTGAAAAAGTATTTGATTTACTTCTTTCAACTGCACTAAAGAATAAAACTCCTCAAGAGGATATGCCTGAAAGACTTTATATCTTTAGTGATATGGAGTTTGATAAGTGTGTAACTTGTGGAGAATCTCCAGTGCACGGTTGGCACGGTTGGGGTTATCATGCTAATTATCTTAATAGAAATAGTATTGATACTCTTATAGAAACTATTTCTAAAAAGTGGCTTGACTACGGCTATAAAATGCCAAGTATTGTATTCTGGAATCTTGATGCAAGACAGAATAATATTCCTGCTATTGGGGATGGCTTCTCTTATGTAAGTGGTTTTGCACCAGTTATGATTGAGCAAATTCTTAGCGGTAAGGATGGTATCGCTTTAATGCTCGAAAAGCTTGATAGCGAAAGATACGCCGCTATTAAATAAATAAATAAAGAAAGGGTATATTATACCCTTTCTTATTCACATTATAAAAAAATAAAAATTAAATAAAGGAGGAAATTATTTTGAAAAAAATTATTTCTATAGTATTAAGTGCAGTGTTTGCAGTTGGTGCTTCTATGAGCGCAATGGCTTATACAGATGTTTCTGCTGGAACAGCTAATGCGCAAGCAATTCAAGAACTTACTGATTTAAAAATTATTGAGGGTTATACTGATAATGAGTTTAAACCAGAAGGACTTGTAACAAGAGCAGAAGTAACAAAAATGGTAGTTGCAGCTTTGGCTCAGACAGCAGCAGCTGACGCAGCTAAGGGCGCAACAGCATTTTCAGACGTAGCAGCTGATCACTGGGCTTCAGGCTTCATTAATGTAGGTTCAAGCTCA
>JALEZJ010000033.1 GCA_022772985.1 Erysipelotrichaceae bacterium
TTTTATATTGAATATATATTTTCCTGTTACAGGTGCAATACTTGCGGTAAATGCGTCTGTTACTTGTTCACTTGTTAAGGGCGTCCCTGAAAAACTATCTTCATAAATTTGAACAGAATGTTCTGATATATTTCTTTTAGAACTTAACCCTGATAATACAGATACTAAAATTAATAAAAAAAGAATAAATAATGTATATAATATTCCTGTAATAGCAAATCCTTTATTATTTAGTTTTTTCATGTAATCACCCTCTTTAGTTAGCTCCTATTTTCTTAATTATAAACGATGTAGAAAGAAATTTCAACTACAAATATATCTTTTTTTTGACTTGTCTAAATTAAAAAATAATAATAAATTTAAATCTTTTGAAATAGAAAATTTAACTAAATTAAATGCTTTCATTTTAACTTTAGCTTAAGTTATTTAGTAATTATAGTAATTAAAACCACATCTAAAATTTAGATGTGGTAATTGCTATTTAAAATTTTTAAATGATAAAAATTTAAGAGCTTTTACTTTTTTATATATTCTTTCATGCTTCCTTATGAACTTCTTTAATCATTCCACCACCTAGGCAAGTGGTACCTTGATATAAGACACAAAATTGTCCAGGTGTAACTGCTTTCGCACTCTTATATGTTAATTTTAGGATATTGCCATTTAAGTACTCTACTTGGATAGGTATATCCTTTTGTCTGTAACGAAACTTACAACTACAAGAACTTGGTCTATCTTCTGTTAAAAAATTAAAATCTTCAATGATCGCAGATGTAGAATATAAATATTTATTTTCTTCTCCACTTGCTACATATAAAATATTGTTTTTTAGATCTTTTTCAACAACATAGCTTTTGGAATTATTACCACCTAGGTTTAATCCTCTTCTTTGGCCGATGGTATAATACATTAATCCTAGATGTTCCCCTACTTCTTCTTTTGTTTCAATATTGATAATTTTTCCTGGTTGGTTTGGTAAATAATTTTCTAAAAATTTACTAAAATTGCGTTCCCCTATGAAACATATTCCTGTAGAATCTTTTTTTTGAGCAGTAATTAAATTATGTTCTTGAGCAATTTTTCTTACTTCTATTTTTTCTAATTCTCCAATTGGAAATAATACATTTACAAAATTTTCTTTGTTGACATAGGCTAAGAAATAAGATTGATCTTTGTTTAGGTCCACAGCGCGAGATAATTTACCATCTATTATTCTAGCGTAGTGACCAGTCGCTATGTAATCAGCCCCTAATTTTTTTGCTTGTTTTATAAATAAATCAAATTTGATGTATTTGTTACACATAATATCTGGATTGGGGGTTCTTCCTTTTTTTAATTCTTCTAAAAAATAAGTAAAGACATTGTCCCAATATTCTTTTACAAAATCAATTCGATGTAATGGAATGTTTAGCTTATCACATACTGCTTTGGCGTCGTTATAATCTTGTTCTTGAGGACAGATGTTATTATTTAAATTTGGATTACCTAAATAATCATTATTAATGCTACTATCCCAGTTTCTCATAAATAGACCTATTACCTGATAGCCTTGTTCTTTTAATAGTAAAGCAGCAACCGAACTATCTACTCCACCTGAGATCCCTACTACTACTGTTTTCATTTTTACTCCTTTCATCTATTTTTTTATTCTAGATAATTGTTGTTTTCATTTCTTTTGATTATTATATCATAGTTTATTGATATTATCTATGTATTTACAAACATTTTTTACTGTTTGATTAAAATCATTATAGTTTGTTTCAAACCACATTACTGGTAATTGATGATTAAAAAAAGTGTATTGTCTTTTAGCGTATCTACGAGAATTTTTTTTAATATTTTCAATTGCTTCTTCTAAGGATGTTTTCTCGTTTAAATAATCATATAATTCTTTATATCCAATTCCGCTTGTTAAGGGCTTTGCATAAATGTTTTTGTCATAAAATTGTTTTACTTCTTCTAGTAATCCGTTTTCCATCATTTTATCTGTTCTTTGATTAATTAATTGATATAAATGAGTTCGTTCTGTAGTTAGGCCTATGAATAGGCAATCGTATAGTAAAGTATCTGTTTTGTTTTCTGTAATTGAAAATTGATTTTGATTGTAGAAATTTAGTGCATTAATAATTCTTCTTCTATTATTTTTATCAATGTTATTAATAGCTTTTTTGTCTATTGATATTAGTTTTTGAAATAGTTCTTCTGTACTAACTTTTTCAAATTGCTCTTTTTTTTCTTGAATTGGATTTAATTTATAATCGTATAAGGCACTTTTAATATATAATCCGGTTCCACCTACTAAAATCGGTGTTTTCTTTTTTTTTCTAATTTCTCTTATTTTTTTTCGACAGTCTATTTGATATTGATAGATAGAGTATTCTTCTGTAACGTTTTTGATATCAAAAAGATGGTGAGGAATATTTTCTTTTTCGGCTTCGGTTATTTTTGCTGTTCCTATATTTAGATCTTGATATATTTGCATAGCATCCGCATTAATGATTTCTCCATTATAATATTTTGCTAATTCGATTGATAATTTTGTTTTCCCAACTCCAGTTGGGCCCACTATAACAATAATTTGTTTCATATGAAATTCCTTTCTATCATATCCTTATTTAATCTTCTTACCTAATCAATTCTTGGTTTTGGGGATTTTTATTTAAAATATATTTTCTATTTTTAGAAAACAATAATAGATTTAATAAAAATCTCACCTATTAATCTAGGCGAGATTTTTTTAGGATTAGAAACGGTTTATAATTTACTTATTAAAATTAACATAATATATAAATTAGAAAACCTATATATTAATGTTTTGCCATATGAGTAATAAAATTCATACATTGCCACTATTTTATCTACTAAGCTTACTAACCAACTTTCTAGATATTTTGGGACCTTATGAGGTAATGTTGGAAACATATGATTAATTATAATATCTTTTTCTATCTCTGATAATGTGAAAGTATCACAGGAATTATGAAGTGCTTCATATGGATGAAATACTACACTAAGTTTTTGCTTCTTTGGTGAAAGATCTTCTTTTGTGAAAAAGTCATGTAATAATCCACCACGAGCAGTTGCTATATAATTTAATTTCATTTTTTTAGCAATTAAATAAGAATAATAAGATACCCTTAAAGAATGTTCTAATCTAGTGATACCGTGGTGCTTACAATCTTTGATACTTAAAAACTTATTGTTATCTAGTATATCTCCAACTATATTTGTATATTCATAATTGTTATAAAAATTATCCAATTTTTCCACTCTTCTCTACATCCTCATACTATACTTATATGCATTATCGTTAGAAAAATAGATGCTGTTCATCTATTTTCTAGCATATTCAATAAGTTAATTTTAAACATATCTTTTTCAGCATGTGATTTGGAAACGGGGACTCCTTTATATGTTGTTAATTCTTTTTGATGACCTTCTGTTAAAATGTCGTCCGGTGTAATATTATTTAGCATAACAATTTTTTGATGTTCGTATACTGTGTAATGCAATACAATATCTTCATACACTTTAGAAAACATGGAATCTGTAGGTAATTTTAATTCATATTTTACAATTCCTTCTCCTGCATTTTTGGATACTACAACACCATTAAATTTTCCTTCTCTAAACCCAGGATAAAATTCAAAAATTAACTTCTTATAAGCAAGCATGTTATATTTTTTTACTGCTCTTTCTTTTTTTCTAAATTCATTTTCGTTTAAATATTCAATTACATAAGAATTTTTCATAATAATCCCCCTTTTTATGTATATTTTCAACCAGTACATCGATTATAACACCTTTTATTGCAAATGTCAATACTGTTGGTTAATTTTTGATTTTTTTATTTGATTTAATTGGGTTTTTCTAGAAATTAATTATTGTTTATTTTTGCTTGCGCAGCTGCTAATCTTGCAATTGGTACTCTAAATGGAGAACAAGATACATAATTTAAGCCAACTTTGTGGCAAAATTCGATAGAACTAGGATCTCCGCCATGTTCTCCACAGATACCTAAACTAATATCGGGACGAACTTCCTTTCCTTTTTGTGCTGCAATCTTTATTAATTCTCCTACTCCTTCTTGATCAATTTTCGCAAATGGATCCATCTCAAAAATTTGTTTTTGATAGTAATCTTCTAAGAATTTCCCTGCATCATCTCTTGAAAATCCATATGTCATTTGTGTTAAATCATTAGTTCCAAAGCTAAAAAATTCTGCTGTTTTTGCAATTTTATCTGCAAGAATAGCTGCTCTTGGAATTTCAATCATAGTTCCAACTTTATATTCGATTTTTATGCCTTCTTTCTCGATAATTTCTTGAGCTGTTTTGACTACTATATCTTTTACATATTGTAGTTCTTTTACATCACCTACTAATGGAATCATAATTTCTGGTTGTACAGAAATACCTTTTTTCTTAGTATTAATAGCAGCTTC
>JALEZJ010000043.1 GCA_022772985.1 Erysipelotrichaceae bacterium
GTTGCAGTTATTCCCGTATTATCATAAACATCTTCTATTATTTTTGTAACTAATTCTCTTGCTGTCATTTTATAATAAGTCAAATAATCTGTAATATCACAAAATACTTCATCAATAGAATATACATAAATATCATCACTAGATAAATATTTCAAATAAATATTATAAATTTTGGTACTATAATTCATATAATACGACATTCTAGGTTCAGCAATAATATAATCAATTTCCAATTTTTTATTATTCTTTAATTCAATATCATTATAACTTTTACCAATAAATTTATAAACATTATTTTCTTTTCTTCTTTTATAATTCATCTCTTTTACTTTTTGTATTACTTCAAATAATCTTGCTCTTCCTGGTATTCCATATTGCTTAAGAGAAGGACTCACTGCTAAACAAATTGTTTTTTCTGTACGGTTTGGATCAGCAACTACTAAATTAGTTGTCATTGGATCTAATCCTCTTTCCCTACATTCAACAGAGGCATAAAAACTTTTTAAATCAATACACATATAAATTCTATCCATTCTTATACCTCCTCTTATATTTAATATTTTAACATAATTTAAATAAATGGATATAAAGATAAACTAAAAATAAATAACAATTTTTTACAATAACATAATTAAAAAAGACCATCAAAATGACAATCTTTCAATGAAAATATTAATAACTAATTATTTACTTTTTCTTTTAATTCTTTACCAGCCTTAAATTTAACTGATTTGCTAGCAGCAATTTTGATTGTTTCTCCAGTTTGAGGATTTCTTCCTTCTCTTTCTGCTCTTTCAGAAATATCAAAAGTACCAAATCCAGAAACAGATATTTTATTGCCTTTTGCTAGTTCTTCTTTAAACAATTCAAATGTTGCATTATATACCTTTTCTACATCTGCTTTAGTTAATCCTGTACTTTCAGCTAAAACACTTATAATTTCAGTCTTTTTCATATTGTATAACTCTCCTTCTTAATAACCTATTTGCTAGGTTCTTTTACATTGTAGCATAATTTTTGCTAAATTAGTATTAATTTATAACATTTTTATTTAAGTATATTATCTTGTCCTTTTTTTCTTTTAACAAAATCTGTTACATATACCTGATCATTCAAAATGTAAACACTACATTCTCTAGAGCCCAAATCTAATTTAGGATTAAAATTCAAATCTTCAGTGATAACAGTATTTAAATTTTCCTTATTATCTCTTGCATACTGAACAATCAACTTATTTTCAAATGAATGTTCTCGACCTTCAGATGTAAAATGTGATAAAACCTCATTTTTTAAACCAACAATATATCCGTTAAATTTAATACCATTATTTTTTATGGTCCTATATTTTCTTCTATTATTAAGTCCTCCAATAGCATTACAAATAAAAAAGATTAGTCCTATCAAATAAAAGCCAACAAAATAAATAAAATCCAAATTACTGTCAATAAATAAATTCAAAACAAACATTATCAATACAAAACCTGTAAAAAATACAAATGTACTCAATCCCAAATCTTCTGATTTATAATTTAATTTTTTCATTAAAATACACCTTACCCTTTATTAAATAATTCCAAAAAACGATAATAATCCGATAGCAACAACAGCAATCCAAATGATCATAAATATAACTATATATGTAATAACCTTTTTTGTTTCATTTTTTTCAAGTGTTTCTAAATTATTACCCCAAATATTTTCTTGTCCTTTTTCTCTTTTAACAAAATCTGTTACATAGTATTCTTTATCACTATAATAAACAGTACAATCTTTTGAACCTAAATCAGTTTGTGGATTAAATGCTAATTTAGGTGTTGTAATTGTGTTTTGTTTGCCTAAAATTTCATCGAAATAAGAAACTGTTACCGTATAATTTGTATAATATTCATATCCATTAGAAGTAGAACCTCTTCTATAATTACTTGCAGAATAATCAGTTATTATACCTTTAGATTTTTTTCCAGTATTCTTTAAGTTTTCTATATTTTTTAAATTTCTCTTAACATTTAAATATGTAGGAAAATATATTAAACTTATAAAAACCCCAAAAACAACTGTACCAACTATCAATAAAATATTTTTTGTTAAAAAACCTATTAATATACTAATAAATACTAATCCCCATATTCCATATAAAATTCCAACTCCTGTCCTTTCGCAGTCATATCTTAATTTTACTTTCATTTTCAAACAACCTCTACTTTCAAAAATATTATAACACATGTTTAATTATTTTCGTTAGGTTTTGTACTCATTAACTTATACAATTTAGTATTTCTAGGAAATTTATTAATAAAAGGTACTAATACACTACCTATTTTAATCAAACCATTACCCTCTTTAACATTAGTAATATAATTCATTTGCATTTCAGATATATTAAGTAATTTTGCTAGTTCTTCTCCATCAGAACTAGATTGATTAAGCATAACAATAAATTCACTATTAGATAGCATTGTTCT
>JALEZJ010000053.1 GCA_022772985.1 Erysipelotrichaceae bacterium
TGAGGCTTTAATAAGATTGATTCAAGATAATCCATATACTCTTGATGAAATATTAGAAATGGGCAAAGAAAGAGTTAAAAAAAGCGATTGATTTCGCTTTTTTGGTCGTACGTTACTATTTAGAACTGTGAATAGTAACAATTAATGATTTCGTTACATTTTTACATCTTAATAAAAAAAGTAACACATAAATTATTTTAAAATGAGTTACTTTGTTAAAAAATTATTTTGATTTTTTATAAATATTACCTTTTTCTTGTTCATACATACTTTCTATTTCATCATGCTCTAAAAATTCTTCTTTATCTTCTCCTAAGTTTGATAAATTATATTGATTTGTTTTATAATTTTGATATGATATTCCTTTTTTCTTTTCGAATTCTTCCATGTAAAGATTAGCATATTCTTCTATGGTTTTGGACGTTCTTAATTTTTTTTCTTTTAAAGGGGTAGATAAAGGGGTAGAAGGATTAATTTTGTTTTGATTTGTTGTTTCATTTTTGTGAGTCTTCTCTCTTTTTCCCATTGCTACTATCCATCCTCTAAATGTTTTGTATCTTGAAAACTCTTTTTCTATTTTTATTAAATCTTCTTTTTGTACTGTTGCATCATCATATGATGAGGTTAGATATCTTGTAATTAACCAATGAAATGTATCATTATACGGATAAATTTGTTCAAATTGATTTAGATCTTTTTTTTCTATTAAACTCATTATGATTCTTAATTCTTTTAAAAAATATATATTTTTTGAATTTACCGTTAAAAACTCATATTTTTGTCCTAACAATTGGTATCCATTTTTTCTTGGTTTTCCATTTTGTGATATATATATTTGGTTTTCTCTTAGTAAAGATGCAAATTCTGGATTATTTTCAATTGTATTATAATAAATTGGGTTGGCATTTTGATTTTTGTAATATTTGATCGCTAAATGATTCAATCCTTGTTGATTTGTTTCTTGTTCAATTAGTTGCAATAATTCAGTACGGTTATGACTTGCTGTAAAATAATCAATTGATTGAATTGTTGCTAAATCTATTTGAGGTAGATTTATGATTGTTTCATTTTGATATTGTTTTTTATATAAATCATAATGTGAGGCAACTAAATAATATTTTGGCATATTCACACTCCTTCGTTATTGATAAGTATATCATGATTTGTCATGATTGTAAATTTTTGTTTTTTATACTAAATAGGACTGAGAATCTAAAATCCTCAGTCCTATGTTATTATTGTTCTATTTATGGAGATGTTTCTTCTCCTTGATTTAAACTAAATTGTAATTTTAGAGTAATGTCTCCACCAGATGCATTGTTCTCACAATCGATATCTTGACCCTCTACCCAGAAGTAAATTCTTACTTTTGTAATTGTATTTGGTGTTAAATTAAATAATTGTTTATAATCTGTTCCATCTGCCCATGCAGCTTTCGTTGCGATTCCAGGAGTAATTGCAGCAAATTTGGTAGCATTATCAGTAGCATTCGCTTTACTTAATAATATGTCTTCTGCTGTTGTTACCTTAGCAATTGTTCCAAAATATGGTACTTGTGTTTTAGCGTTTGCTGCTGTATGCGCATCTCCTTGATTTGTACTATTATAATAAGAATATGCATTGGCAATTCCAGTTGGTGTATGAGCATCATAATTTGGTTCCCATACATAAATATCACTTGTTTTTGTTGTCTTTAATGCTTGAATTGCACTTAATTCAGAACCTGTTGCAATATTTCCTTCATTGATAAATGCAACACGAGCAGCATTTTGAGTTCCTAAATCAGTTCCACCTGATTTTGCTATTACATTTGATGCTTTTGTTAAGTATAATGGCATAGCATCTGATCCATTATCATCTAAACGAATGAACAAATCAAACATAACAAAATGTCCATTTTCTCCATTTGCTGCACCTGAATTTGAATTATCTGCTACTGTACTGACATCTTCTGTTGATAAGATATATTCACCTTTATTAGTAGGTGTTTCACTAGTAGATACCGTTCCTAACCACATACTTAAGTATCCATTGCTTAGTGCTTTAGCGGCAGTTGATACAGGCTTTAATACACTTGGAATTTGATTCGTAGCAGTTTTATACGTTACATGTGCATCTGCTAAATCTTGATTCGTGATGATTGATTTCCAACTCGTACCATCTACTGATATTTGAATACCGCCACTAGCAGCAACATTTACATCAATATCTTCTACTGTTACTGTTCTATTAGATGTAAACCATGCATAGGTTGACGTACTTAGCATTACACCAGTAATAATTAATAGAAGCAATAATAGTAGTAATCTTTTTTTACTTCTTTTTTCTTTTTTCTCTTCTACAGGAGCAATAACGATTTCATCTTTGTTTTCTTGTTCTATCGTTTGTTCCTTTTTTTCTTTTTCTTCCATAATTCTACTCCTTTTATTCAAATTTGAAACGAGTCAAGACTTTAGTGTCCTATTCATATCATAAGATTATGATATCATAGTTTTCGACATATTGCAACAATTTTTTTGACAATTGACACAAAAAAATTAGACACCTGTTTGACACAATTTTTTAACTATTTTCTTCTATTATTTGTCTAGAATCCACTATAATTTGAATCCCCTCTACAACATCTTGATATTTGGCATCATTATTTGTTTGGTCAAAATAAATAACTAAAGTATAAGTATTCGTTATTGGTGTTTGATAATATAATTCTTCTTTTTCAAAAGTAAAGTTTTGAAAATATGTTCCATCACTATCAGGAGAAACCACTGTATTAGTGGTACTAATTAAATTGACACTACCTTCCTCTTGATAATTTGTGTTTTCATATAATTCATATCGAAGTGGTAAATTTGTGGTAGTTACAATCGATAACGTGTATTCTATATCTACTTCACTAATTTCCTCTTCTTTTTTATTTCCAATGGTAAAAGTATAGACATATGCCTCATCACTTGGCGTTAAATCCGTTAGTTTGATATTCTGAGTTAAGTAATCTGCGGATATAAGATAAAAGGCAATATTAGAATTCATATTACCAATTCCAGAAGATTGATATTTCGATAAAGTTACTGGCATGATTTTTATAATTAGTAGTAATATGATAATTAAAATATTAATCTTACTGATTAGGAGAAACTTTCGTTTACTAAACATTTTTATTCCTCCTTATCCTTTTTGATTTCTTTTTTCTGTTCTACTTCCTCATTTATTTTGATTGGTGTTATGATTTGTTTTTCTAGTTGTTTTTTTTCTCTCTGACGTTTTAACTTTTTACGTTTCGCTTTTGTATTGTATGAGAAAGTAAAACTAAATAATGTGAAGGTTATGATTAATAGAATTAATACCCTTGGACTTAACAATACTCTTTTCCAAATTCCAAAATTAGGAATGATACACACAACTTTACCTAAGATGCTATCTTTACTAATTGGAGCATCTTTGGTGTTATTCGCATCTCCTTTTGTGGTTACAGTACTAGTATCAATTCTTTTTACTCTATGTGTAATAAAGTCTCCATTTAAGTTATAAGTCACAATATCTTCTTGTTTATAATCACTATTTAGTTTTACGATTACCATATCTTCTTTATTGATGGTTGGTGTCATACTTCCACTTGCTACTTCAAAATAAGTATATCCAAAGAGGGATACATAATCTTTATCTAGTACCTCTAAAGCAACATAACTATATAGAGTAAATGCTGCTACTATGATAATTAATCCAATTAAAAGATTAATCATTACCTGCCCTATTTTATCCATTGTTCTCATGTTATACACTACCCTCATTATATTCAGTGAAGTTTTCTGTTCCATCATATTGTCTTGCTACTACTGTAACTGGGATATCAATTTCTAAATCGGCTCTACTTCCTAATTCATAATCCGCTTCGTTATTTTCTTCTTTATTATTCCAGACTACACTTACTTCAACTTTGTGTTTGGTATTCGCTTGAATTTCTGTTAATGGAATGATACCTACATAAGTATATTCACCAGTACGAATTAAGTTTTTGCCATTTACTTCTTTTACCTCACTAATTTGAAATTCACTATTTTCTAATTTACTCAAATCTAGTGTAATTTCATATAAAAAAGAGACTTCTGTTTGACATGGATCGATTTCAATGTAAAATTTACCCACACTTCCTGGGGCTGCTTTCCCAGTTTTAACATGTCCTTGATTTTCCCAGTTGATACTACCTAGACTAAATGTATTTCTATCTTCAGTTAAAGTAGTTAGATAAGTATTATTTACTTTAATTTGCCACTTGGCTAATGGTTCCCCAGCGACCGCAGTTCCATTTGTTTCAAATAAAGAATATGTTTTTTGTACTTCCAAACATAACAAGATAAGAAAAATTGTACATAGTATGATTAGAAATGTTTTTTTCATAGGTTACTATACCTCTTTTAAGCTTCTTTTTACTTCTAGGATAAATTCATATAATTCATATAGGAAGATAAATAAGATTGGTAAGATAATTACTAATAAGAATACCCATCTAGATTCTAAGATATTCAAAACACTACCTAAGGTATGATATACTTTAGTATCTTTTGTAGCACCAATCACATATTCACTAGAATATTCATAATTTCCTTCAATGGTAAAAGTTGTTTCTCTACTAGTTACTTTTCTCGTGTTTAATACTTTGGCTAGATTAATAATGACCGTTTTACTTTCCTTATCTTGTTCATAGAAAAAGATATAATCTTCTTTTTGAATGTTGTCATTCTCTTTTTTCTTGACGATTAATAAATCTCCTTTTTGATAAGTTGGATTTAAGGCATCATCTTTTACGATAATTAAAGTACGATTTCCTAATTCAGTTACTCCATATTTATTATAATTTAATAAACAGATTGTTACGACAATTACAATTACAATATATGGTATAAATAAAATTCCTCCTACAATTTTTAAAAACTTCTTCATATTGTTTACCACCTTCTACCTAGAAGTATAACATAAAATAAAATGTTACGCAATTTCATTCTTTTATTTTATCAAAATACTAATTTCTATTTCACTTCTAGTTATATTTTTTCTTCTTATCTAGTTATATTTTTTTATCCTTTTTTATTTTTGATGAAAGGGCTTTATACCTTCAAAATATTTTGTATATTATATAAAAATAGTAATTCTTGATAAGTGACTTGACTATTTTTAATAATATGACTGATTTTTATTTTTGCTAGACTATCCATTAGACTTGCTATATTATTTTCAATATCATCTTTACTAATATTTAGATTCAATAATTTGTATCGATCACTAATTACTAAGGCAATATCTATTTTTTCTTTTATTTTTATATTATTTAGAATGGTTAAGTTTGGTCTTAGTATGAATTCTTGTAATGATGATAATTCTTGATTGATTTCTAAATCCGTAATACCCTCTTTATTTTTTTCAATGATTTCTCTTAGATAGATAGGATAAGATAGAGAAATATTTAGAATATCATAATAACTAGTATTGTCATCTAGATTAGAAATTAACTCATAGAACTTATGGAACTCTAATTCGTTATATTTTGTTTTTATGATATCTATTTGTTCATTTAAATTTA
>JALEZJ010000085.1 GCA_022772985.1 Erysipelotrichaceae bacterium
CTCCTGTGCTTTCTTACATTCTTCCAATTTGTTAGACATATCCTAATCCCCTCTTTCCTACCTAATTATATAGAAATCCATATTCAATGTAAATAAAATTAACTAAACAAATAATTTTTTAGAAAAAGAAGAATCCTACTAATCCTAATTTTTATTGAAAAATAGTAATTCTTAAGATAAAAAATTTTATTAAACAAAAAGAAAAGACTAATGAAGTATTTTTCACTAATCTAAATCATATCTAGAAAGTATTTCTGCTGGTCTTTTCTTAATAGTGTGATAAACTGGAATTAAACCAATTATTAAATTAAATAAGTATAGGAATAATATGGACAATAAAATCAATTGAGAATTAATCATAATATAAGAAGATAAATAGTTTATTTGACTTAAAATAGATAAAATATAAGCCATAAATAATAATCCTGGTACTCCCGCTATAGTAGTAATAGCAATAATCTCTCCTGAAAACATCTTATAAATATCACTTACTTTGATTCCAATGGCTCTAAATACCCCAATTTCTTTGATTCTAGAGAGAAAAGAAGAACGAATCATCAAAAAAATTTCAATTAAAGAAATTGCCAAAATAATTCCAGATACTACAATAGTAGTTTTTATCTCTTCTTGCTTTTTGGTCATATATTTTTTCTTACTTACTTGATAACAATCTTTTACATTAATGTTTTTATCTTGAAGAACTTCCATAACTTGTTCTTTATTATTTACGGATAAAGTAATTTTAGTATTCTTTAGAATGGTTTGATATTCAATTGTTTTGGAATTTACCAAATAATAAGAATAACTTTCCTTACTATCATAGTAACCTACTACAACTAATTTTTTATCATTTACTGTAACGTTTATTTCTTTATTAAGTGGCATTGCATCTTCATTGGTATATTCTACAATTACCTCATAATCCCCTTCTGGCATTCTTCCCTTTGTTAGAGTAATTTTATCTTGATATAGAGTATAATCTAACAAAAGAGAATCTTTGGTATTTTCATTTTCTTCTCCATAATAACTATCATAATAACTAGAGTTATCACTTTGACTAGAATTAGCAATCACATTCATCATCATCTCTTTTTTTACATAAATAGAAGGACTTGCTTGATTAGAAATTCCTACAATTATAAAATCATCCATATATCTTACTTTTATCGTTTGATTTAAAAAATCTTCGATTTTTGTCATACCAACCATTTGAAAGATTTCATTATCCTCTAGGGCTTTATCTAATACAATTTTATCAATAACAACTTCATTTTTTTCTTTAGGCATTCTACCAAAAATAAGGTAAGAATGATTTAATTTTTCTAAGCTTGCTAAAGAAGCAGTAAAACGTCCAGTTCCTCGATTCGTTTGATAATAATGTTCAAATGGAACTGTAACAGTTATTTGAGAAGTTCCTGGGAGTAAGTATTCTACTCCCTCTATTTGTTCATATTCTTGATAATTTTCTAAAGATACTTTTCCTTGTTCTATTAATAAATAATCTCTAGTAGTATCCATAAAGTCTGTTTCTTTTATTTGTAAAGCTGAAGAAATACTACTAACAGAATACATAATAAACATCCCCGCTAAAAAGAAACCTACTAATAAAAATTTTTTTAAAATTGAAAAATTAAAAACACTTTCAAATCCAGCAGTAATAAATCTAGACAAATGATAAATAGAAGTATATTTTCTTTTTTTTTGTCCTAATTTCAAAATAGAATCATCAAATTGATATTCATGAATATTCTTTTTTTCTAACTCTTGATAATGTCCATCAATGAATTCAATACTAGAATCTTCATCTACTACCTCTACTTTTGCGGGCGTTTTACTTCTTAGATAAATATTACCATTTCTTAAAACAATATCTAATTGTAAATCAATCTTCCCTTCACTAAAGATTTGAACATCTACATTAGAATTCTTTTTTTCTTCTAAATCTTTTAGGATTTTCAAATCAAGATGATTTTTAAAATCTTTTAAATAAAAAGTACTATCTTGCCTATAATCTAACTTTCCATCCTGATCATTTTCATAATCCTTAATAATAGTTCCATCTTCAATTTCAATAATTCGAGAAGCATAGAATTTAGCTAAATCTTGTTCATGAGTTACTAAGATAACTAATCTTTCCTGAGAAATTGCTTTAATGATCTTCATAATTTCTAAAGTATTTTTACTATCTAAATTCCCCGTCGGTTCATCTGCTAAAATAATATCTGGAGATTTTACGATAGCCCTAGCAATCCCGACTCTTTGCCTTTCACCACCAGATAGCATATTAGCAGGCCTTTTTTGATAGCGAAGCATCCCTACTTTGTCTAAAACATACTCTACTCTTTCTTTAATAATTTGCTTATCTTTAATTCCCAACATTTTTAAAACAATAGAAACATTATCATAAACACTCAAATTTTCAATTAATTTATAATCTTGAAAGATATATCCAATACTTAAATTTCTAATTTTATCAACTTTATTCATTCTCCTACTACTTATTTTTTGCCCATTAATATAAATAGAACCACTTTTAATTTTATCTAAACCACCAATTGCATTTAAAAGAGTTGTTTTTCCACATCCAGAAGGTCCAAGTAAAGCAATTAAACCTTTTTCTTTAAAAGAAAGAGAAGTATTATTAATGACATGAATCTGATTTCTTTTTCCTCTATGAAAATATTTTTGCACATTTTTAATTTCTAACATCACTAAACATCCTCCCTCATCGTAGACATAGCACTATTTTTAAAGATTTTTCTAGCAAAACGAAGACTGATAAAGTAAGACATTCCATTTATTATCAAGTATAAAATAATGTAGTCTATTCTAGATAAGTATTTTAGAATCGTAGCTAAAAAGGCTAAGTTTAAAACATTTTTATGTTGTAAAAACAAAATTCCCAAGAAGATAAAATAAGCTAAATTAGATACTGTAAATAGTTCAATTTCCAATAATTGTTTTGCTTCTTTTTTAGTAGATCCCAAAATACGAATCGTTCCAAAATAAATATTTCGAGATTTTAAAATAATACGAATAACAAAGTAAGCAATAAAGAATAGTGTAATGACTAAAATCGAAGTAATAATAGTTCTAATAATTTTTAAAGCTTCTAAAGCTCCACCAGTAACTAGAGTATCTTTTATTTTTAAAACGTTGTAGCCACTATTTTCTAGTTTTTCACTAACCTCTTCTACATATTTTACATCTTGTAAAAAAATACTACTTTGGTAATTTTCTTTATCAAATAAAGATTGGTATTGCCCCTGATTTATATAGATAGCCCCATTCTGATTCTCATAATCCTTAACACCTAATAAATTTTCCATATTCTTTTTTGTATAAGTTTGAGTAACTTGCAATGTTAAACTATCTTGATAATAAAGATTATCAACATCAACAACAAGAGACTCTCCAAGACAATTCTCTTTTTTACATAAATAATTCAAATCCCCACTAATATAAACTTCACCTTCCATCACTCGATCACTTGGAATCACTTGATAATGAATATCATATGGATAGGAGTTATGATAATGATTTAAAAAAAGAATTTTAATATCACTATATTCTCGATTTATCGAAAATTTTAAATTTTCTAAAACGACCGTATTAGCATAAATTTTACCACTACTATAATAATTAGTTGGTTCTTCATAAAAAATTCCAACAACAGTTAAAGGACGATCTTTATTCTCACTTCCAAACATATCTTGTAAATAAACTTGACAATTTAAAATATCTTTCGCTTGATATCCTAGATAATAATCATCTTTACTTCCCGCTAATAAAATTTCATTATCATTCTCTGGAAGCCGCCCAAGATCTGGAGTTGCATGAAAATTTTTTACATCATATAAAATACCATCAAAATAAAAGTTTGTTTCCTCATTTCGAAGACCAACCGATGTATCTAAAAGCAAATCATTTTCTATGATATAATCTACTTCCTTTATTTTATCTAAATTTTGATAATCTTCCTCATTAAAAGAAGTTTGATCCTTTTTTTTCAAGATTAATCTCGTATCATTTGTATCCATGAAAAAATTATTATATCCACTTTTAGAAGAAGTATATTCCTGTTTTAAAAAGAAAGCATATTCAGAAATAACCGCTGTGACAACAAATAGATAAACTAAAAATACTAATAGAAATTTAGGAATAATATTAAAAGCATTTCTAACACCCAATCTAATTTTACTAAATATTGTTAAATGATTTTCGTCTAAATCTATTTTAATCTCTTTCCAAGAAATAGGAAGTAGCTTTTTATCTTCTAAAATTCTTCCATCATGCATCGTAATTTTTCTAGTAACATAATCCTTTACTTGATCATAATTATGAGTTACAATAATCACTAATTTATCTTTCGAAATATCATGAAGAATCTGAATAATATCCCGAGCCGATTTAACATCCAAATTCCCAGTAGGTTCATCAGCAATAAGAATAGGAGTTTCCTTTGCTAAAGCCCTTGCAATTGCAACACGTTGTTTTTGACCACCAGATAATTTAGAAGCTTTAGTATTTTTATATTTAGTAAGTCCAACTTTCCTTATCAACTCTAAGGCTCTTTTTTTAGCATCCTTTTGTGAAGCACCATGAATTAATAAAACTAATTCAATATTTTGTAAAACAGTATAACTATTAACAAGATTAAAATTTTGAAAAATATTACTAATATACGTTCGTCGATATTCTTCAAAATCGCGTTCCGTATAATGACTAGTTTCTTTTCCATTAATATACATCTCGCCTTCTTCATAGCTATCTAGTCCACTAATAACATTTAAAAGAGTACTTTTCCCACTACCAGATTCCCCTGTAATTGCAACAAATTCTCCAACTTCTAAATGGATGTTTACCTTCGTAAATCCAATCGCGATAATACCTTTATTATAGTAATATTTAGAGACATTTTTTAAGGTTATCATTTCACTTTTTCCTTTCTTTTCAGAAAATACTTACCTGTATTTTTCCATTTATTTTTCTACTTTTTAGTAATCATATTCTACTTCATCATGATTATTATAAAACTTATGATAGTTATTTTTTAATTTTTCTAAAGTAGTTTTAGATGCTTTAATAGTAATTTGATAAGATTCATCTTGAATTTCCATTCTTTTTTTATTTATAATGAAATCTAATAAATAATTTAACTCATCAATATCATTCATTTCTGTATAAATATCTAGTTGATAAATTAAAAAACTCTCTTGTTCTTCTAAATTATTTTCATAAATAGAATCAGTAATATGACGACTAGAATAAAGTTCTAGATTACATCCTTTTAAGTGTTCTATTTCTAAGATGATATCTTGTAAATCATTTTCTTCTACTATATTGATGTTTTCATTTTCTAAAAAATCTAAGACTAAATTATCTTGATAAGTAATTTCTTTGGTAATTTTTTCTTTTTCTTCATTTTCAAAAGAAATTTTATCAAATGTTAAATAGGTACAAAAAGACGCACCAGACCCAAACCCAATGAAAGCTAGTCCAATTATAAACCAAATAAATATTTTTTGAAAAGAATATTTTAATTCAAAAATAAAATAATAGCTCATTTTTAAAACAAGAAAATTGATAATTAAAGCACCAGTAATAGCAATAGTTGTTCCTAAAAAGAATAACCCATTTTTCAGATAAAGAATGGAACAAATTTCTAAAAAGCTAATTGCTACAAAACAAAAAATACATGGTATAGCAAAACAAATAAACATAAATTTAATAAAATATACTACCACTTTAGCTAATATCCCAAAAAAACCATAAGTACTATGTTTAGGATCCCGAATAATGATTTTATTTTTCTTGTTTAGGCTAAATTTTCTAACTTCTTCCTTACTAGACGATTCTAAATCTTCAATAGGTTCTTCAATAGTTTTCTCCTTAGTTTCTAAGTCCTCTACAGTAATAAAATAATCTAAATAGCGTATTTTAAAGATATGAACTAATAAGACAAAACTTACTACTAATCCAAAAATCCGATAGACAAAAGAACAAATATAATAAATTCCGTTGTAAATACTATTTGGCAACATTGTTAGTAAAGGATAGAAAGCTTGATGAATGAAATTTCCAACAATTGTTAGAATAAACCAACAAATCAAAGCTAAAAAAGCCATTTCTAATAAACACTTTACTTTCTCTACCAAACGCATACTCCAAAACATATTTAGAGTTTTAGTAATAAAATCTAGTACTTCTTTATAATAGTCATTCCAAGAAGTTTTTCCTTCCGTACTACTTCTTTTATTTCCACCTACTCCATCATCGACCAGTTCATCTAAACTACAATTTAGAATTTTACATAATTGCATCATTTTTTCCATATCAGGAACAGAAGATCCTGATTCCCACTTAGATACAGCTTGTCTAGAAATTCCTAACTTGTCCGCAAGCTGTTCTTGACTCATATTATTCTTCTTTCTTAAATCTAATAATTTGTCACAAAATTTCATATTTTTTTCACCTCTTCTACTACAAATTTTACTACAATAGCCTCCAGTTGCGCCACCAAAAATCACTTGCTTTTTGTAAAAAATTAGTTGCATACTACAGCAAAAAATTAAAATACTTATTTACTACGTCTAGTATATCATGAGTATTTTAAATTAACAACTAATTATCCTATTAAAAAAAATAAATATTAAAATGTTGAATTAAAAAGTAAACGCACGTTTTAAAAAAAATGGAGAATTTACTTTTTTAAACTCTCGTTCTATAATATATAACTGTTTATGTGTCTCAATGAAAGGAGATAAACTATGACACATCTAACTATAGAGCACAGAG
>JALEZJ010000086.1 GCA_022772985.1 Erysipelotrichaceae bacterium
TTCCCACAAATTCTTCTCCGATATGATCTTCCATATATTCAGCCTTCTTCATATCATCAACATCTCTCTCACATTTCTGAGCATCCTGTTCCTTAATAGAACAATGATTTGCCATTTCCGGTAAATTAGTCGCCCAATAATCAATCACTTCATCAGAATAATGTTCCGTATAATCCTTTACCAAACGATGCAAAATCAAATCCGGATATCTCCTAATTGGAGAAGTAAAATGAGAATAACACTTACTACCTAATCCAAAATGGCCAATATTTTCCTCACTATAAACAGCCTTAGCCTGTGAACGAATCGCTAAATCATTTAATATCTTAGCATCCGGTTTATCAGAAAGTTCTTTTAAAATACTTTGTAAATCCCGACTCGTAATATTCTTCTTCTTTCCATTTACTACATACCCACGCGCTGCTAAAAATTGAAAGAAACTCTGTAATCTCTTCTCATCTGGCTTATCATGAACACGATAAATCCCTGGTAATTTTTGATAATAAATAAAACTACCCACTGTCTCATTTGCTGCAACCATAAAGTTTTCAATCATATTTTCTCCAGTACCCTCATTACGTAACTTTATCTCAATTGGATGACACTTCTCATCTACCAAAATCTTTGCCTCAGGACTAGAAAATTCAATATACCCACGACTAACCATCTTACTTCTTAACAAATCAGATAATTCCTTCATCAATTCTAAATCTTCCACATAAGGCTCGTATCCTTCTGCAACAATATCCTTATCTAAAATATCATTTACCTTATTATAAGTCATCTGAATCCTACTACGAATCACACTCTTCTTAATTTGAGATGCAACAATATTCCCCTTCTTATCAATCTTCATAATACAAGACATGGCAAGTCTATCTACATTAGGGTTCAAAGAACAAATCCCATTTGACAAACGATGAGGTAACATTGGAATCACTCTATCTACTAAATAAACACTAGTCCCTCTCTCATAAGCCTCTTGATCCAATAAACTATCCCTTACTACATAGTGACTAACATCTGCAATATGAACCCCTAACTCATAAGTACCATCTTCAAATTTTTGAATACTAATCGCATCATCAATATCCTTGGTATCATCCCCATCTATAGTAAAAATAACTTTATCCCTTAAATCAAGTCTTCCCCCTATCTCATCTTCACGAACACAATCAGGCATATCTTGAATAGACTCTAAAACTGCTTCTGGAAACTGAGGCTTAAATCCATTTTCATACACAAAAGATAAAATATCTACCCCAATATCATTCTTATGTCCAATCACATGAGTTACTGCTCCTACATATCGATTTCCAGGAATTGGCTGCACAACCACCTTATGCCCATCTACTAACCCCTTTTGATAAGACTCATCAACCTCAATATCCACATTTCCTTTCTTATCAGGGCGAACCAAACATTTCCCATCTTTAAAATAAACAGTCCCTACAATTGGCTCTTCATTTCTCTCAATTACCTTTACAATTCTTCCCTCAGTTTTATCCCCAACAAGCTCCAACAAAACAATATCAAGATTCCTAGCATCCAATAAATGATCTTTACTAATATAAATGTCTTTCTTTCTTTCTCCTATTTCAACAAACCCAAACCCTTTCGGATTCATCAACAACTTTCCCTTTAACAAATGACTATTTCTTAATAATAAATACCTCTTCTTCTTTTCACTATAATATAAAATTCCCTGACTCACCATCTCATTCAATTTCTGATCTAATTTCTTATAATCTTCAATCGAAGTAAAACCCAACGCATCATTAATCTCTATCTCACTCATCGCTGGCTTATCCTGATTACTAAGTAACTCTATTATATCCTGTTCCATCCTAATTCTCCTTTAATTAACTAAACTATAAATAAAAATTTATAATTCATATCTTTATACTTATAAATGCTACCAAAATAATATCAAATTCCTAATTTTAATTTCCAATCCTTTATTTTAACATTTATTAAATACAATTATAACAAATTCATACTGAATAATCAACCACCCAAACAACCAC
Organism: Erysipelotrichaceae bacterium; assembly: GCA_022772985.1. Taxonomy (GTDB): domain Bacteria; phylum Bacillota_I; class Bacilli_A; order RF39; family UBA660; genus RUG11198. The sequence goes on from JALEZJ010000086.1 coordinate 2,028, forward strand.
TTCTAACCGTTCCATTTCACAAATTAGTTAAAAAAGCAAAATTTTCCTCAAAAAATCTTTCAATGTTTTTCAATCTTCATTAATTCAATCAACCAAACCCAAAAATTCCCCACAAAAAAAAGCTTACCTTATTTTCAAAAAAGTAAACTTATTTTAAAGATATAAACAAAGCCAAAGCAAAATAGGCAACACCTAACAACATAGTCAACCTACTGATAAATAATTCAAGACCACGTTCCTTACGATTTGCAAACAAATCAGAACCACCACCCTGAACAATCTGTCCAGCAGCCTCTGCTTTTCCACTTTGCAATAATACAATTATAATTAACAAAACTGAAATAATCAATAATGCAATTTCCATCATCTTCCTCCTGTCATTTAAGATTATACCATAATATTTTTACTTTCACAACTACTGTGTCACAACTTTTTTTTAAAATTCGGTAAAAAGTTGTTGACAAGCCAGCTGATTCTTGGTATAATTTTAACTGTCGATGGGGAATTAGCTCAGCTGGCTAGAGCATCTGCCCTGCACGCAGGGGGTCAAGGGTTCGAATCCCTTATTCTCCACCATTATCGGGAAGTGGCTCAACTTGGTAGAGCATTTGGTTTGGGACCAAGGGGTTGCAGGTTCAAATCCTGTCTTCCCGACCATTAAGATTATAAAGTCTTGCAATGCAAGGCTTTTATAATACCAATTGATATTCAAACCCTTAAAAAACTCTCATAATTAATTTTTATTAGTTATTTGATTTTAATTGATTCAAAATGTCGATTGCCTTATCTTCATCTTTTGGAATCATATGTGAATAAGTATTGAGTGTCATATTGATGTCAGAATGACCTAATCGTTGTGAGATAACTGTTATAGGTACATTCTTTGATAATAATAAGGATGCATGGCTGTGCCTAAAGTCGTGTATTCTTATTTTTTTTACATCTGCCTTATCACAATATTTATTTTTTCTTCTACCAATAGTCGATGGAGATAAAGGTTCTAATCCTCCAAAAATAAACCAATTATCTTCAAAACCTACGTATTTTTTGTAGAATTGCTTCAATTCATCCAATTGTTTTATTAAATTATCATCTAATTTAACTCTGCGAATTGAATTAGTCGTTTTTGGTGTATTGATAATATGTTCTCCGTTAATTGTTTCCTTAGAAATAGTTTTATTAATATTTAAAACCCCATCTTTAAAATCATTCCAATTTAATGCTAATGCTTCACCTTGTCTTAAACCTGTATAGTATAAGGTTTCAAAGAATGATTTATAAACTATGTCATCAACAACTTCAATAAACTTTTCATATTCTTCATAACTCCAAAAATCAACATTCTTTTTTAGTTCAGTTTTTCTTTGAAAATTTCCTGTTAAACTTGCCACATTTTCCTTTAAACCATAAAATCTAATTCCATAATTTAATATTCCAACCATAGCAGTATGCAAACTAGAATTATATTTATGTTTAAAGCCTTTACTTTCTATTTCTTTTTGCCATTTAATATAAACATTATTAGTTATCTTATTTAACTTATAATCTTTAAAATAAGGCAAAATATAGTTTTCAAATCGACTATTAATTGTTCTAAATGACTGTTTTTTTAATTTTAATTCTTTTTCTTCTTTATATAAAAGCCAAAGTTCGTAAAAAGTCATATTAGAATGTTCACTTTTATCTGCAAGTTTAAAATTCATTTCTGCTAATTGAGCTTCCTTTTTAGTAACAAATCCTTTTCTTTCGGATTGCTTACGGTTACCAAATACATCTTCAGCATAAGCCCTAAATTTCCATAATTTTGTACCATCTTTATTTTGATATTGATACACCGGCATAATTCATAGTCCTATTATTCTCATTATTATTAGCCATAAATTTTAATTCATTTTGAGCCATATTCATAATATAGTTGACATCTAACCCTAAATAATCAATAACATACTTCATTGGCACTACTATAGTTTTTGACTTTGGTAACAATTTACCTTCTTTTTTTATAGTATTTTCTATATTATTTCTTATTTTTATTGCAGAATCTCTGCCACAATTGGCAATTAATCGTATTTCATTAATGCTAGCCCAAGGTTTTGATATAAGATGAAATAATTCCAAATAGGACATTTCTTCCCTCCTTTCTTTGTGTGAGTTATACTCACAATTACATATTACCATATTGCCATAATCAATGTCAATACTTTTTGTAATCAAAACTCACAAAAAATATTTTAATTTATAAAAATATGTGATAGAATATAATTATGTGAGGTGTTATATGAGTGAATTAGGAAATCTTATTAAAAATGCTCGTGAAAAAAAAGGATTATCTCAAAGAGAATTATCAAGACAAACTGGCATTGATAACAATACAATTGCTAAAATAGAAAATGGTACCAGAAAAAAACCAAATCCATTATCTTTAACTAAACTATCAATTATCTTAGAATTAGATTTAAAATTATTATTAAAACATGCTGGTTATTCAAAAGAAGATGAAGAATTAATTATAAATTCAAAAGAAATAAATTCTTATCACAAAATAACATCTACTAGTGTTGAAGAAGAAATAAGCCAGATTGAAAATCAAATATTAAAATTAAATAAAAATATTAATTCTATAAAATATAGTCTTAAACATCATCAAGATCCTGCATATAAAAATATGTCAAAAGAAGATATTGAGTTCTTTGATGAACAATCTAAATCTTTATTACAACTAAATGAGGACATGTTAAAAATATATCAAAAAAGATTAAATAAAATTAAATCATTATTACATGATGAGTTTTAAAATATAAAATAGATAATAATTTTTTATCTAAAAGGAAGAGTTTGTGGCTCTTCCTTTTGATTTCTTTTAGACATCCAATTTATTAATTGGTACGCAATCGATATTGGCATTGCCAATATCGTAGTGGGTTACTAATTTGAGTTATTTATATAATTGAATAAACATACTTATAAAATTTAATATTAATAAAACAAATGTATATTTTAAAGTATTTTTTATTTCTTTTTTACCTTGTAAATTTGTATTTTTGGATGCTTCATAATACATAAGAATTACACAAAATAAAATAGTCTCAATAATTATTAAATTAAAATTAAATCTAAATAAAATAGAACATAATATATCTAAAACACTTATAGCACTATATAGATAAAATACTGATTTTAAAATTTTATAATTTTTTTCAAATAACAAGGAATATTCCTTTTCTTTTTGTGAATTCATAACTAAAGAATCTTTATTAATTTCATTATAATTTTTTACTATACTGCTCAATTCTTCAAAATTTTCATAAACATTTAATAAAACACATTCTTTACCATTAAATATTAAACTATTACTCATTTCAAAACCATCATAATTAAATGAAATAGAATTTTTACTTAAAACACAATTGTTAATTTTTATGATTTTATATATTTCTATTCCATTGGCTATCTGATCTTTAGGATTTTCTATAATTAAGTTTAAAAACTTTTCATTAGACATAATTTGCTTAAGTGCTTCATATTTTTTACTTGCATCATGAAGTAATTTAATCGAAACTGTTGTTCCTAATACTTCACCAAAAAAAGATTTTTTTAAAATATTGTTTGCTGCTACAATCCAACTTAAATCATTTGTATTATTATTAATAATTAAATATAAACTATTGTTGTCATCTTTTACTATTGATGTTAGCGAAAGTGTTTTACTTTTTACCATCCTTAAAACATTATAAATAATAAATAAAACTATTATGATTAATCCTAAAAACACAAACATTACATTAATTTTTAAAGCTAAAAATGCAGTTATTCCAATAATAAGCATACTATATACAATCATTTTTAAAATTGTAATATTATTAAAATATAGTTTATTCTTTTGTGCTTTTTCCACACTGTAACAATATGATTTCATAATCCTCCTACATTAAATTAATTAATAAAAGAATAATTGCAATAATTATAAAAATTATTCCTGATATTTTATTTTTCTTTACAGCTTCTTCATATGTAATACCATTTTTTAATTTTTCAGGTTTTACTCCCAATTTTGGATTTATTACCATTAATAATCCACAAATAAGCATAACTCCAAAACAAATTAATATTATCATTACATTACCTCCTTACTATTTCATTGTAACATATTTTTTTTAATAAATAAATAAAAATCCGTTGAATAAACAAGTAAGTACATATAATTGAATTTATATTGTAAAATCCTTAAAAATGTAAATTTTTTCATATAATTCTAGTTTCACAACAATTCTATTGAAAAATATCTTTATAATTTATTTTTGTATCAATATTTTCTTTATGCCTTTCTAATGCAATTTTATGGTATTTTAAACTCTTATAATCATTGTTTTTTATATCATCTTTTATTAGTTGTTCTAAAGCCTCTATTGCCCTTAAATTACTTTCTTTCGAGTTATCTTTAATTATTACATTCATTTTTCCTTTATCCATACAAATCCTACCTTTCATAATTTTTATCTCTATTTCTGTTAATATATGCTTTTATTTCCTGTTCTTTGGTTGTATTATTTGCTATATCATATAAATCTCTAGTTATATACAATTTATTATCATAGTAATTAGTTATTTTAGTTACAACATCTTTTTTATCTTGTTCAGTACCTAACTTTAATATTTTTCTAAATACAACTTTTAAAGTACATAACAAATCATCTATTATTCTTAATAATCTATTATTCTCTTTATACAGTTTTTCATTTTGTGATTTAAGTATATTTATTTCATACATTATATTTTGGTTTTCTCTCTTTATTTCTTTATAAGATGATATATAATTCCTTAATTCATTATAAACAACTTTATTTTTAGGTGTTTCCTTAATAACTTTTTTAGCTGTATTCATAAAATTATTTAAACTATCATAAGTTTCTTTATCTATCTTAACTTGATTAGCAATTATAGTAGGTTTAGCGTTTTTCATCTTGTTTTCTACTAATTTATAACTATTCATTAATTCTTTATTTTCTTGTTCTAACTTCTTATCTAGATTATTACATACTTTTTTAAACTCTTTAACTGTTAAATGTTCTCTATCACTACCTTTAATTCCTCGTTGTAAATCAAAATTATTATCTAACATTCTTTGATAATATTTATCTTGTAATTCACTCAAATGAATTTTATCTCTAATATATTGTTTTTTTGATATGCTATATCTTTCAGTATTAGTTCTTTTATCTTATTTCTTAATTAAAGGTACTACTACACAATGAATATGTGGAGTTTTCTCATCTAAATGTAATATAGCATGTAATACCTGTTCTTTAGTATATCCTAAATCATTATAAACAAAATCCATACAACAGTTAGCCCATCTAATAATTTCTTCCTTTGACATATCTTTAAAAAATGCACTATCACTTGTAAACAACATTTCATCGGCAACTACACTTTTAGAACTATCTACTGCTTGTCTAAATGTTTTTTTTCTATCTTGTCTAGTTGTTTTCATTTTTTCTTCATGTTCTTCTTTATATTTTATAGTGATTTCATAAAACTTTTTAACATATTTACCATTACAAGGAACTAACTCTATATTATGACTAGATAATTCTACATTTATATCTGGATTACTTTTATATGCTTTCTTATCTCTTTTGTTATGACTGCCTATTTGTGATAAATCCCCAATTGTATTGATAGGTTGAGATCTAAATATTGCATAACTCATAATTAATTCCACCCTAAATCTACTTCAGTAGTCATTTTTAAAAGATTATTTTCTAATGATGTTTTAAAGTACCCATATTTATTTACAATTTTATTATTTTCTTCATCTAGTCCTTTGTTTTCAAACCATTTACGAATAGTATAATTGGTAGAAACAACTATTTCTTTATATTCGTATTTATCTAATAAATTATTAAATAAGTCATCATACAAATATAAATCTAAATCAGTTAATTCAATGAAATTTCTTTTTACTAATTCCATTGTAATTGAATTAATAGTTTTATCTATTTTATCTTTGTTTTTAGTATTTTGTTTATTAGTATTTTGTTGTATACCATTATCGGTATCTCCTAAATCCATATCTCCTTTTTGGGTATGTGGAATTTCGTATATTTGATATTCATAGTCGTACTGACCTTTATCATTTTGATTTTTTTCTATAATTAAATATCCATTTTCTTTTAATTCAGTTAATATGTTTCTTATTGCTTTGTTTCCTTCTTTACTTACTGCTACTAGACCGTTGATTGAATAATCCCAATCCTCAGGTAGGGATAACATATAAGAAAGTAGTCCTTTTGCTTTATAAGATAAATTTTTATCTTGTAAATGAAAATTACTCATTACTGTATAATTGTTTGTTTTATTTATTCTAAATACTGACATATTACTCCTTTCCAAGCCCTTAAAAAGCCCTTAAAATTTTTAAATTCAAGAGTTTTTTATAGAAATAAGCAGTAATACATAGTAAAAAAATCCCCATTTCTAGCGGATTTGAAAATATCAATTTTCTCAAATGTTTTTCCTGTCTTCCCGACCATGATATAATAACTAACTACTCTTTGAAGAGTAGTTTTTTTCTATTTATTTGTGCAAGATCCTATATCCATCTTATCTTTTAGTTCAGATAAATTTTTATTCAATATTTTTTTAGAAATAAGCCCTAATACATAGTAAAAAAATTCTTGTGGATTTGCAATTATCAATTTTCTTAAATGTTGTTTCTGTTTGTCTTTTTGAATATTATAGAGGTGAACACTCTTATTATTAAAGAATTTTTTTAATAGACTTTTATTATTTAAAAAAATTATTTTATAACATAAAATCCACTTTAAAATTTAAAGTGGATTTTTTAAAGCTCTCAAAAACTTTTATTTTATTGAATAAAATTTTATTAAACAATTTGATTCCAGAAAATGGAATTTAGTTGTTGGAATTATCTATATATTTCTTTTTTTCTTCCATCATATATTCTGTAATAATAGATTCAATTTCTGGTAAAGAATTTGGATCTAGATTAGATAAAGCTACTCTTTCTTTAACTGTATCAATCAATACACTTCCAAAAATCAATCCTTTCCTTACTGTTAAATCATTAAACATATCTGGAGTAATTGTAATTAAGAAATATCCCCATAATACTCTCTTGGTAGCAATTAAAATTCTTTTATTTGTTAATGCTACTACATTTGTGTAAAAAATTTCAAATACATTAGAATTTTTTTGAGCTGGAAAAGCATATAATATTTTTTCATCTGGATTTAAGTGTTTTTCAATAATTTTGCAATGTTTAGGTAGACGAAAAGCAATTGTCATAGGATATTTTTTTTTAAATTCAGAAACTAGTTCATAACATTTTCCCATGTATTTATTCCTCTCTATTCTTGATTCATATCAAAATATTGATTGTACAATTCTTTTAAATTATCTGCTGTTGTTTCTCCTTCAATATAATCTACCGCTTCCTTGCCAGCTAATACTACAGTAGTTGGAGTTCCCCAATTGCCATTTTTTTTCTTTAAGAAAGTATTAGATTTTTCAAATCCTTCCCAATCTTCTTCTGTAAATGTATCTGTGTCTACATAATACATTGGAACGTTGTTATCATTTGCAAAACTTTCTGCTACTGGCATAAAATTAACACAATGTGAGCAAGTTGCTCTTTCAATAATTAAGACGAAAGATTCATTATTATCTACTTTTTCTTGATACTCTGCATAACTAAGTTCTCTTAAGCCTGCTTCTCCTGTTAATGTTAAAGGCAATGTATAAGATGGTTCTTCTTTCTCACCTTTTGTTACTACAAAGCCTAAAAATACTACTACAATTAATCCTAAAATTAATAGAATATCACTATTTTTTCTTTGTTTTTTAATTTCCTTTTTGGAAATCATTTCTTTTTTTTCTTCTTTTACCAATTTTTTTTCTTTTGTATTTATACCTTTTTGTTCTAAAGTTTCTTCTTTTATTTTTGTGCTTTTCTTTGAAGCTTGCTTTTGACTTTCTTTTGCTGTTGTTTTACTTGTAGATGTTTTCCTTTTTGTTGCTTGCTTTTTTTCTTTTGTTTCTTCGTTTTTCATGTTATACTCCTCCCTTAATAACATTTTACTCTTTTTTTCATTAAAATGCAATAAATTCTTCAAATGATTTTTATTGTTTCCTAATAAGTTACTCTTTATTTTTTCTGTACTTATCTAATTCTTATTGTCTGATTTTTCTATCAATTCTTTCAATCATTTTTCTTCATTTTTTTTGGAGCTTCTCTATTTCTTTTTTGATTTTTTATTATGCAATTTATAATCTATAAAAATTAGCATATGGTACCTTAAAAAAAGCTTAGAAGAAGATTGTATATTTTAGTTTTTTCTTACTTTATTATCATATTTTTCTACTGAAAATGAAAATAATCCTTGAACTAGTTTTATCTTATCACCTCGTTTTATTTTTTTTATTAAAATACTTCATATTTATTTTCAGATTTATCATTATTTTGGCCTATTTATTTTTATACTCTGTTAATACTAATATATAGCTTTATCTTGAGCAGTATTTTTTCAAATAAAAAGAGAAACTATTCATTAGGTTTCTCAATTATTTTTTTCTTTTTGGAAAGAGGAATAGTTGATTCTTCTATTTCTTTTCCATCTTTATCTAATAAAACGACTCTAGTTTTTGCTAAGAAATCATGTAATCCTCTACCATCTTGGCGGATCATAGCCATGGCAATTATGATTAATTCAAGATAATACTGAATATCATAGAGAATGGATGTTATATTATAATATTGATTCATACTTAGCGTATTTATTCCTATTAATTTTACTAAATAGTAAATTGGTTGATATAGAATAATTGCTCTTATGATATAGTTTCCAATTGAAACTTCAGAAGAATCTTGATTATTATTTGTAATTTTTAAGCGCATTAACTTTTTTCCTAAAGTTTGACCATTTGTAATTTTATTAAATCCTACAAAATAAGCAAATACAGTAATCAAATAAACAATAAAATAGGTAATAGAATTTTTCTCTATTTGATAATATACTTTTTCATAATTTTTTTGGTAACTAGAATCTATTTCTTTTCCTAAACTTTGATATTCTTTTTCGGTTAATTTCTTATCTTCATAAAATTCTTTTAGCTTTTTCTCATAATCTGGGTATTCTTTTATTAATGATTGATATTCTTTTTCAGTTAATTTCTTATCTTCAAATGCTTCTGTAAATGATAGTTTAAATTTTTGATAATTCTCTACTAATTCAGTGTATTCCTGATAGTATTTTTTGTAATCATCTAATTGCTTATTTAAGAATGGAATTCCCGATAAAGATTGAGCGATAAGCATTACTACCATCATATCAATAGTGTATGCTAAAAATCTTTTCCATATTTTTTTCATTGTTTCTCCTACTCATTTGAGATAATATCACATACTAAATTACTAATTTCTGTTGGATTTTCAATTGGTAATCCTTCAATTAATCTTGCTTGAGCATATAATATTTTTGTATATTTCTCTAGTTCTTCTTTGTTATTTTGATATAAATCTTTTAATTTGTTGCTAATTGGATGAGATTCATTAATTTCTAGAATCATTTTGGCATTTACTTTATTATCATTAGGCATTGCATTTAATACTTTTTGCATTTCTACTGATAATTCTCCTTCTGTTGTTAAGCATACAGGATGATTTTTTAATCTATGTGTAAACTTAATATCACTAATATTATTATTCTCTAATGTTTTTTTCATGATATTAAACATATCTTTAGCATTTTGGTTTGCTTCTTCTAGTTCTTTTTTTTCTTCTTCTGTATCTAAATCTACTGTATCATTTGATACATTTACAAACTTTTTAGCATTGTAAGTAGTTAAAGTTTGAAGTGCAAATTCATCTACGTATTCTGTTAAATAAAGAATTTCATAACCTTTTTCTTTAATTCCTTCTACTTGTGGCATATTATCTACTTTATCATTATTTTCTCCACATGCATAGTAAATGTTTTCTTGTCCTTCTTTCATTCTAGATACATATTCTTCTAAGGTTACTAATTTTTTTTCTGTTGAAGAATAGAACATAATTAAGTCTTTTAAATCATCTTTATGAGCTCCATAATCGGAATAAATTCCAAATTTAATTTGCATACCAAATGTTTTAAAGAAATTTTCATATGCTTCTCTATCTTCTTTTAACATTGTCTCTAATTCTTTTTTTATCTTTTTTTCAATACTTTTAGCAATTAGTTTTACCTTGGTATTTTGCTGTAGAATTTCTCTTGAAATATTTAGAGAAACATCTTCTGTATCTACTAAACCTTTTACAAAGCTAAAGTAATCTGGAATTAATTCTGAACATTTTTCCATAATTAGGATACCACTAGAATATAATTGTAATCCTTTTTCGTATTCTTTTGTATAAAAATCATAAGGTAAATGGCTTGGAATATATAGTAAGGCATTATAACTAACATTTCCTTCTACCGAAGTATGAATTGTCTTTAATGGTTTATCATAATCAAAGAATTTACTACTATAGAATGTCTGATATTCTTCTTCTGTAATATCTTTTTTGGCTTTTTTCCATAGTGGAATCATGCTATTGATTGTTTCTTCTACTAATTCTGTTTCATATTCATTTTCGGTTCCTTCTTTTAATTTAGAATGCTCTACCATCATTTTAATTGGATAACGAATGTAGTCAGAATATTTTTTTATAATACTTTGAATACGATAATTATCTAAGAAATCACTATAATTTTCTTCTTCTGTATCTTTCTTAATTTTTAATGTAATTGTAGTACCAATGGTATCTTTTTTTCCTTTTTTGATTTCATAACCATCCGCGCCTTCACTTTTCCAGATATAAGCATCATCTGATCCTACGGCTTTACTTTCTACTTTAATTTTTTCACTTACCATAAATGCAGAATAAAATCCTACACCAAATTGTCCAATAATATCTATATCTTTATTTTGATTTTCTTCTTTAAAAGCAAGGGATCCACTTTTTGCGATCGTTCCTAAATTGTTTTCTAATTCTTCTTTGGTCATTCCACAACCATTATCTGTAATGATTAATTTTCTGTTTTCTTTATCTACTTCAATTTTGATTTCTAAATCTTCTTTATTTATTTTTATTGTATTATCTGTTAGACTGCGATAATATAATTTATCTATGGCATCGCTAGCATTTGATAATAATTCTCTTAAGAATATTTCTTTATTTGTATAAATTGAATTGATCATTAAATCTAATAATTTTTTAGATTCTGCTTTAAATTGTTTTTTTTCTTTTTCTTGTTTTTTTTCTTTTTCTTGTTTTTTTTCTTTTTCTTTATCTTTACTCATTATAATCCTCTTTTCTAGTTAAATATTGAATTAACTAATTTAATCATAACACTTGTTTTAGCAATTGTCAATTATAATTGCTAATATTGATTCATAAAAGAGTTATGTGCTAAAAGGAGTTTATTTGTTCGTCTAAAATACTTATTTATCTATCTCTAGGAACTCAGAGTTTTCTATTTTTCATTTGAGTAGTAAATAAAATTCATAAAAAAAAGAAACAGATAACTATTTCTAATAAGAGTCCACATCAATTTTTACACGGCGCCCATCATTTAAGGTAGAACTAGCTTGTACAACAGTTCGAATAGATCGAATTGTTTTACCGTCTTTTCCAATTACTCTACCTAAATCATTTTGAGACACCATGACTTCTAAGTGAATTAAATTTTCTTCCGTTGTTTCATATTCACGAACAGATACTGCTTCTGTATCTTCTACTATCATTTTTATGATTGTTTCTGTTAATACTACTAAATTCATAATTATTTTCCTTGTTTTTGATTATGGAATTTTTCCATGATTCCAACTTTACTTAAAATATTTCTAACTGTATCTGTAGGTTGTGCTCCAGAGCTAAGTCTTGCTAAAGTTTTTTCTTCATCTACTTTAATTTCAGCTGGATTTGTTAATGGATTATATGTTCCTAATTCTTCAATTACTTTTCCATCTCTTGGACTTCTTGAATCTGCTACTACAATTCTATAAAATGGAGCTTTTTTAGCACCCATTCTTTTTAGTCTAATTTTAACTGCCATGATTTTCCTCCTTTTCTTTGTCGTTTATTATCATAACATATGCTAGTGTTTGATGTCAACCTTTTTTTGTTACAGTTATGATTTTTATATTGAAAATACTTCATGTTGAATTAAAAAGTAAACGCACGTTTTAAAAAAAATGGAGAATTTACTTTTTTAAACTCTCGTTCTATAATATATAACTGTTTATGTGTCTCAATGAAAGGAGATAAACTATGACACATCTAACTATAGAGCACAGAG
>JALEZJ010000087.1 GCA_022772985.1 Erysipelotrichaceae bacterium
AAATGTACAGAAACCACTCCAAATAATAAAGAAAATATTTTAGAAAATTCATCATTTTCTAAAATATTAATAAAAATATCAAAAATAAAAAGACAAATAGATTTATTCATAATTAAATATACCTATTTGTCAACAGTCTGAATCGATGAATAAAACATCGATTATTTTTTCTAACAACTAGCTTTAGCAGTACAAGTTTTTTTATCATCAACTACACACTGAATAGAACATTCGATTTTATCATAAGACTCTTGTTTCATTTCACTCGTTAATTCCATATAACCATCATTTTGTTTATCACTAATTCCATCAGTTAATTCTGTTGCAACACCATCTACAACAGAAATAATATTTGGTGCATAAATTCTCTTTTCACCTGTACTTATCTCATTACCATCTTGATCAATTAATGTATAATTACTTAAAACATTATCAAATGCTTCTAATAAATCATAATAACTATCCGTCCCTTTTGTTTCCGTAACTACATTACCAGATTCATCAATTTTCATCGTATCTCTTATTTCTTTTACATCCACATAATAAATGGTATCTAAACCTAAATCACTTGCTACCTCTATTAAAGTAGGAACTGCACTACGACACCATGGACAATCAGAAAAGCCAAAATATACGACAAAACTTTTTTTATCTTTCATCATTTGAACAATATCTGTTGCCTCAGCATAAATCATAGGATTATCTTCTGAAATTTCAATCGTACGAATCGTCTTACCATCTTTTGCTCTAATAGTACCATTTAAACTCTCATACTCTTCCTTAAACCTCTCAGCATCAACTTGAGATGTTTTTTTCTCTTTTTGACCATCACAAGCAGTCATTGCAAATAAAGAGAATAATAAAATTGTAATGATTAACACTCTTTTTTTCATTATACTTCCTTCTTTCTATCTTTCATCATCTTCTTCATTATATAAAAAATAAACAAAAGATGCAATAAATAATATTAAAAAAAACTCAACTCTAAGTTGAACCTCTTGATAAAATGCATTATTTTGTATTACAGTTCTCTAATTGAATTGGAATTTTATAAGAAATAGTTTGATTTTCTTTATTAGTTGCTAATACTTCCAAGTACAAATCCGAATCAGAAAAATGCTTACAACTAGCAATATAATTATCAATACTAAATTCAACATCCTGAAGAAAATCCGATAAAGTCTCTGGAATAGTATTAGTAGGACAAGCGCTAATTTCAGTTTTTATATTCCTATAAGATTCATATAATGTACATTCTATTTTTTGATAAATGATATTATTTTGTTGACCACAATAATCAATATCAGATATATAAATAGAAAACTTTTCTTTACTATAAGCTACACTTCCCTTAAGTGTAAACTCATCACAAGTAGTAGTTAAAGTTCGAAATTCAAAACTAGAATCACTATTACAACAAATAATATAAATTATCATATTAACTACAATAAACATAAGTAAAAGTAACAAAATGATAAAGCCCTTTTTACTCTTCTTAAGAAAAGATTGACAAACTTGTTCCCCTTTTAATATTTCATTAATATCTACTTTAAAAATATTACTAATTTCTTGAAGTAAAACAATATCTGGAATGTTTTTTCCTGTTTCCCATTTAGATACTGCCTGATAAGTAACCCCTAACATTTCAGCAAATTGTTTTTGTGTAAGATTATTTTTAACTCGTAAATTCTTAATAAATTTACCAATACGTTCTTGATCCATAACATAGCTTCTCCTTACTACTAGTTAAATATTCTTAAGTACTTTCAAAACAAAAATACTTCTAATATTATCTTTTCCCATTTCTATTATAAATTAAGTAAGCTCTTTAACCCCAGTAACCGTATACCCCAAATCTTCTATCATTTTCATTAATAAAATATCATCAACATGATTATCATACGTAACAATTACAGATTTTTTCTTAAAATTAGTTTTCACTTTTGAAACATCAGTCAGATTCTCCAAAGCATTCTCTACCCTTTGAACACAATTTTCACAAGTCATTCCATCAATATAAATCAATTTCCTTTTTTTTCTTAAAAAACATGTTTATCCCTCTTTCTAATTAATTAATTCATAGGCACTATGATATTCACTGCTGTATTAAAATGTGTATAAGTTTTAAATAATACTTCAATTTTGTCCATATCTAGTTCTTCATTTTTTTAAATCTAATTTTGATTTATATTTCAAATTAAATTTAAAAAAAATAGTAGTTAGTACATTTTGCACCCCTTTTCACTATCATTTTAACAGAATATCTTTCTTTCATACTTTACAAAAATTTATTACCTATAATTCTATTTTAACATAAAATAAAGTCTTTCATATACAAACTTAAGGAATTTTTTACTTTTTATGAAAAAGACTTAATCCATCCCTTCCAAAATAGATAAGTATGTCTTATAAAAATTCATATAATGAAAGAACTTTCATAAAAATACTATACATAAATAAAGAAAAAGGTTTTCCTACTAATACAATAATTAAAAAAGTTTTAAATTTCATTTTACTTAAACCAGCAATATAACACAACAAATCATCTGGTAACCCAGGCAATAAAATTCCTAAAAAAAATAGTCTTTCAAATTTATTAGTCTGAATATAAACGAAATAACGTTCCACCACTTCTTTAGAAAATAGTTTTTGTACCAAAACTAAACCATATTTTTTTGAAAGAAAATAAACAATACAAGATCCTAATACCAAACCAATATAATTATAAATAAAACCTAATATAGGCCCAAATGCTAAAACACCAGCTAAACAACTAGCACCACCTGGAATAACTGGAAAAACAACTTGAAATAGTTGCAAAAAAACAAAAAATATCGGTGCAAAAATCCCAATTTTTTTTATATAATGAATTAAAATCATTTTATCTTGAAATATTCCCAATTTTATCCCATACAATACAAAAATCACAATAAATAAAGTCATAACAATCGTTATCAATCTAAAAATATTTTTGATCATATTTGTTCGTATATGAATACCTAAATTTGTCCCTTGCATACATTTCCCTCTTTTTCTTAATCTAAAAATTATTATGAACAAAATTTCAAAAATTAAAATATTTATATATGTTATATAATATCACTTTTTTTCGACATATAACCTTACAATTTTGTTAGATAAAAAAAAGAAAAAACATTTAAGTTTTATCTCTCAATTTTATAACTTATCTAAAACTTTAAAATATGTTTGATAACTTCCCTTTTTCCCTAAACTCTAATAAAGTGCACAAATACTTTCAATATTTTCCAAATGCATATTTCATCTTCTATGTCCATATCCTAAAAAACGCTTTAATCCTTCTTTCAAATAGTCTTGATAATAGCAACCTCCCCCTAATCAATAAAAGGAATTTAATTCTAGAATAATCTCCAATATCTGCTTATAACCTTGAATAATTTCATCATGTTTTTAGATATTCCTAAGTTCTTTCAACCAACAAATATCCCTCTACTCTGAAATCAGAATCAAAAGAAATACATTCATCCACTGTCATGATTTAATATTCTTGATTAAATAAACAATACTTAACAGAGTGATATAACAGATCTTTTTCAACAAAAGAAAAAGTTTCTAGTTCAGATTCTAACTGTTTCTTCTAAAATAATAATAATCCATCTTTCGATCGAAAGAACTACTTTCCATAATACTTCTATATTGAGCAAGCTATTTTCTAAAACAATATTCCATTTTCTAATAACATCCTGATATCTTTCTAAAAAAATAATTTACTTCAACTAACTAATTTTACTTAACAAAAGTAAGATTTATATCCATAACTCATTATAGTTTTCTACTTCAAAATGATTTATCAATAGAAATAAGTTCATATTCCCTAGAACCTATCCCAATTTTTTCTGCATATTCTGTAATATATCTACCATTTTGTCTTTCGATTCTTTCTACTAAATGATCCCTTCCTAAATCAGTAGAATGATAAATAAGATCCAAACATGCTTCATCTAAAGCAACCGGATCCACAGAAGCAAGAATTCCAATATCTTCCATACAAGGATCTTCTGGATTAGAATCACAGTCACAATCGACCGATAAACGATTCATAACATTAATATATAAAAGATTATCTTTCATATAATCCATAACTGCTTTATCTGCTTCCGCCATAGACTCTAAAAACGCATCTTGACTTGGTAAATCTCCCCACAACTCATCTGGATCAGTTGTCCTAGCCGCACTATGAATCCAAGTTTTTCCTTTCGTAGAAGCAACTCCAATACTCATATTTTTAAGAGCGCCACCATATCCACCCATCGCATGCCCTTTAAAATGAGATAATATTAACATAGAATTATAATTTTCTAAATTTTTTCCTACATAATTAACTTGTAAATGTTTTCCACCTTCTACTGGAAGTTCCATATCCCCAACACAATCCATAATATCAACATCAGCAATCTCCATAAATCCATGATCTCTTGCTGCTTGTAAATGATCCTCAGTCGTAAATCTTTTTCCCTTATATGCTGTATTGCACTCTACAATCGTCCCATTTAATTTTTGAACTAATCCTTGAATTAAACTAGGTGATAAAAAATTATGTCCACCTGGCTCCCCAGTAGAAATTTTAATAGCAATTTTTCCTTTCAATTCTCTATTTAATGCCTCATAAACTCGAATTAATCCTTCCGAAGTAATTTCCTTTGTAAAATATACCTTTACTCTTTTCATTGATAAACATCTCCCTTATTATTTTGATCTAAAATTCATTTTCCATTACATTTACATTTTTTTCACATCAGATCATTTAAAAAACAAAGTACATATCCTCTCTTAACTTGCATCAAAAATAATCCCTAACTTTTACAAATTTAAATTTTTCTAATATAAGTACAAAAATTTTATGATACCTAAAAAAGAAAGCAAATAATATCAGCTTCTCCTTTTATTATAAAACTATAATAAAAAACTATTTTTCTAAAATATAATTTCAATACCCAAAATCTATATAAACCCCTTTTTTATTCTCATTGATATTCTTCTCATAAATTCTTAAAAATCGTATCACCCCTAATGCCTAGGATGAAACAAATCATAATTTTCTTTTAAAGTCTCATTATTAACTGTTGTATAAATTTGCGTAGTAGATAAATTATTATGCCCAAGCATCAACTGAATACTTCGCAAATCTGCCCCATTATTTAAAAGATGAGTTGCAAAAGAATGTCTTAACATATGCGGTGTAATATTTTTTTCAATTCCCTTATCAATAGCAATCCCTTTTAATATCTTAAAAAAACCTTGCCTAGTCATCCCCCTACCATGATTATTTAAAAATAGCTTATCACATAGCGTCTTCTTCTTTAATAAATCCCGATATTGATATAAATAAATTCGTAAATATTTTAAAGCAATCTCTCCAATTGGAACAATTCTCTCCTTATTACCCTTACCAAAGCAACGAACAAAACCTTCTTCTAAATCAACATTACTAACCGATAATTCCACCAATTCACTCACTCTAAGCCCAGTTGCATACATAAGCTCTAACATAGCCTTATTGCGATAATCATAAGCACTCTTCAAAGAAATATTTAATAAATTATCCACTTCCTCAATCGATAAAACATGAGGTATCTTTTTATAAAATCGTGGATTTTCTATTGCTTGGCTAATATCTTCCATATGATACCACTGATGCAAATAAAAATGAAAAGATCGCAAAGAAGAAATTTTTCGAACAACACTATAAATACTATATTCTTTTTGATCCAAATATCCCAAATACGAAATCAAGTCTTCTTTTTTAATACAAGTACAAGAAAATACTTTCTTACTCTCTAAATATTCTAAATATTTATAGATATCTAATACATAAGAAGAAATAGAATTATTAGATAAATGTTGTTCTGTAAGTAAATATATCTGATATTTTTTTAGTATCTCTCGATTTTGATTATTCAAATTTAACTTTTCTAATTCTACCATTCCAATCACCATCCTAACTATTTTTTTCATATTAACTTTTATAACTAGCACAACAACACCATTTTTTAAACAAATCCCTAGTACATCTCTATTCTCTAATGAACTACCTCGGGGCAGAGCCCTCAATTGTCCACAGGACAATTGCCTCACTACGTGAGCAAGGTATCATACCTAGCGTTCTAACGAACGCAATCTTTTACGAGACAAAGACTCGGGGAATTAAACCCAAAAGAGATTAAAAATTCCCAGAAAACTAGATAAAATAAACAAAAAATAATGATCGAGCCTATACACAAATAACACAAAAACATACTCTACTTTAGGAGTGATAAAAAATGAATGAATACGGATTTGATTATCTAAATTACATTAATAATATTCCTAATAATATGAATTATATTCCAAATCAAAAAGCGAACTTAACTTACCTAACTACTCCACCCAATATAACAACTACCAAAAAAATAAATATAAACCCCAACATAAATAACAAACTAAATTCTCAAACTTTGGAACCAAATCAAGGATTCATACGTGGAAATCTATTTAACCACTTATACAACCCTTATCAAAATTATAAGCCCTTAAATTTAAATCCCACAAATGAACAAACTGCCCTATTATATCAACTAATGCAATATCAATTTGCCTTAACAGATCTAGATTTATATCTAGACACCCACCCTAATGACAAAGAAATGCTTACTTTGTACAACAAATATTTAGCAATTGAAAAACAAATAAGCGAACAATATGAAAGTAAATATGGACCACTTACACTAAGTAGTAACTACTTAGGCATCAATAATTGGAATTGGAAAAATAGTCCATGGCCATGGGAAGGAGTATAATATGTTTAAATACGTAAAAAGTTTGCAATATCCAATTAACATTAATAAAAATTATTTAAGTATTGCAAAATATATAATCACCCATTATGGCGGTGCAAACGGAGAATTAGCAGCTGCCTTACGTTACCTCAATCAAAGATACACCATGCCTGACGACAAAGGAAAAGCTTTACTGACAGACATTGGAACAGAAGAACTTGGACACGTAGAAATGATCTGTACAATGGTATATCAGTTAACAAAAGATGCTACACTAAAAGAACTAAAAGAAGCTGGATTAGATACGTCCTATGCAGAACATGGAAAAGATATTTTTCCAAGTGATTCTAACGGAGTTCCCTTTACTACAGCTTATTTTGCTGCAACCGGAGATCCATTAGCCAACCTATCTGAAGATATGGCAGCAGAAGAAAAAGCAAGAGCAATCTATGAAAACTTAATTAACTTAACCAATGATCCAGACGTGATAGGTCCTCTACTATTCCTAAGACAACGTGAAATTATCCACTTTAACCGTTTTAAAGAACTATACAAATCCTACAAACAAAAAGGATATCAATAATCAAAAACCATACCTAATCGTATGTGTTTTTTTATAAAAATACTTACAAAAAAAATTCTAATAATAACAGAAAAATTCTAAGAAAAAGAATCATCTATATAAGTATTCTAAAAAAGAAAAACCTTTGGAATCTTCCAAAGGCTTAATATACATAATGGCGGAGACAGAGAGATTTGAACTCTCGCACCAGTTTCCCAGTCTACACCCTTAGCAGGGGCGCCTCTTCAGCCTCTTGAGTATGTCTCCAAAAAAAGCTTACATACTCATTCTACTATTTTTTTACAAACTTGTCAACCTAATTAAAATATCTTTCTAAATTTATTTTTTCTCATTAGACATCGCCATTACCTCTTCATAAATAGCTTTTAATTTATAACCCACTACCTCTAAACTTCTATCAACAGCCACTTGATAAGCATTCTCAGTCAAATCAGGCAATTGCCCATTAATAATTTTTGGAATTTTTGTACAAAAATCATCAACATCCTTTGCTTTATAAACATGAACTCCATCCTCTAACCAACCATCAAAAACAGGAATATCTCGAATTAAAGCTGGACACTTACAAGCCATTGCCTCGATAATTGGTATTCCTTCTGTTTCTTCTAACGTTGGAAACAAATATAAATCACATCCATTCATAGCTTCCATAATCAATTCTTGTTCTACATAACCAGCAAACACTAAATTATCTAATTTAGTATTTACCGCCTCTCTTACATTCTTTGTAGCAACAGTCAAAGGACTATTACCAAACCAAATAAACTTATATTCCGGAAGCCTTTTAGCAAGCTCTACAAAATCTACAATTCCCTTTCTTTCAATAAAAAGTCCAATTCCAATAATTACCTTATCTTGATCCAAAAGTCCATATCTTTTTCTAAAGTTTCTTCCAGCTTCTTCATTTTTCTGAAATTTTTCAAGTTCAATTCCATTACTAACTGCATAAATTCTTCTATTCATTCCATACCCATCTAATAATCTTTTAGAATAATCTGTCGGAGTTATCAAAACATCTCCCAACTTATAACATGTGATCAACCATTTTTTAAACAATTTAGAAGTCTGTTTTGCAAAAATAAACCCATTTTTATAATCTTCTTCCGTAGAATGAGCATGATAAACAATCTTTTTTCCCCTTTTTTTAGCCTGTTTAGCAATGAAATAAGAAAAAGGAAAATAGGTATTAATATGCAAAATATCATAATCTTCATTTCTATCTAACGTATAATCCACATCAGCCAATTCTAAAGCTCTCATTTGATGTTTAATTGCCTTTCCTAATCCAGATTTACCAACTAATTTTTCATTTTCCGAATATAATAAAATCCTCATCTTCCACCTACTTTTTTTCTTTAATTGTTACAATTTTATTATTAATATCTTCTCTAAAAAACTTAATAGTTGAAATCAAAATAATTGCAACTGGTAATGACACCATAATTCCCCAAAAACCACCTAAAATACCACCAGCAAACACTGCAAAAATATTTACCAAAGCAGGTAACTGATTCGTTTTTCCATATACCTTAGGTCCAATAATATATCCATCAATATTAGGACAAATAATGCACACTAAAATTGTTAAAATTAACAACTTAGTACTAACAACAGAAGCAATAATCACCGCTAAAATATTTACAAGTAATCCCCCAAAATAAGGAATAATCGTAGTAACAGCAGCTAAAATGCTAAGCACTAAATAATTAGGATGCCCAATTAAAGCAAAAACAATAGTATACTCAACAAACTGAATTAAAATTGTTTTTAATAAACCACTAAAATAATTATTAATTTCCATATCCAGTCTCTTAATATATTTATAAAGTCTTCCCTTGTTCCGTTTCAACTGTTTTTTTACCCATTCTCGAATTTTATCCATATCCCATAACAAATAAACACTAACCGCAACAATAATAATTAAATTTGTAATCACACTAATAGAAGCATTTAAAATATTAATTGCCCCATCAGAAATATAAGTTCCAACATTTTTCAAAATATCTGTAGAAATAGAAGAAATAGATTGTTGTAATACACCTAAATCAATCTCAAATTTAGAAGAAACATCCGTAATTACCGCTGAAATATTACTTAAAAATAATACCACTTGATCATATAACATAGGAATAACAGTTATTCCCATAATGACCAAAAAACCAAGAATAACAAAATAAATAATTCCCATTGCTAACCATTTAGGCATACCATAATTTTCTAATTTTTTACAAAAAGGATAAATTGCATAAGCAACTGCAAAAGCAACTAAAAAAGGTAATAATATTGCTACTATTTTTTCAAGTAACCCTAGCCATAGCCCTCTAATCAAATATAACAGACAAACGATTAAAACAATTACTAGTAAATTAATTAATTTATAATTTAATTTATTCTCCATCCTCTTCTCTCTCTTTCTCCAATAAAATAGTAACCGGACCATCATTCACGAAATCAATTTGCATATCAGCACCAAATATTCCTTTTTCAACCAAAACAGAATAACTTTCTAATTTTTGATTAAATTGATGATATAGCTTAATTGCCTGCTCACCATTCAACGCTTTTACATAAGAAGGCCTTCTACCTTTTTTAGTATCCGCATACAAAGTAAATTGACTAACAGATAAAATACTCCCACCTACATCTAACAAAGAACGATTCATCACACCAAATTCATCATCAAAAACACGTAAATGAAGAACTTTATCTACCAAATAATCAATTTCTATAGAAGAATCTCCCTGAGTAAACCCAACCAATAAAACCAATCCTTGATCAATTTTACCAACAATTTTATCCTCTACTA
The DNA here is from genome assembly GCA_022772985.1 of Erysipelotrichaceae bacterium. GTDB lineage: Bacteria > Bacillota_I > Bacilli_A > RF39 > UBA660 > RUG11198. Next base: position 10,184 of record JALEZJ010000087.1, read on the forward strand.
AAACAGACGCTTTCCTACATCTTTGCGCAACAATTCTCATCAAAAACACCATCCTTCTACATTATATACCAAAAAAACATTTTTTAAAAGCAATTTTAAATTTTTTATAACAATTTATCAAGATTTTTTATAATCAGGGTTCCACAATATAAAAAATTATGATAAAATATTTTTACAGAAAAGGGTGATACTATCAAAAACATTTCTAAATTTAAAGTGGAAAACTCCATTTTAATTCCAATCATATTATTTGGAATAATCAGCGTAATTGCAATTTTTTGCACCAAAAGCTTACTAGATACTGAGTTTCAAAATTATTGGATAAAACAAATAATTTGGTACATGGTAGGATTTTTCTTAGCATATACTATGATGATTTTTGGAAATAAATTTTTATATAACAATGCTTGGTGGTTTTACTTTTTAGGAGTCCTTTCCCTAATTCTTGTTCTTTTTTTTGGAATTGAACGAAACAAAGCCACCTGTTGGTTCAAAATTCCCTTTATTGGCACAATACAACCAAGTGAATTTATGAAAGTATTTCTGATTATTATCCTGGCTAGACTAATCCATAACTTCAATGAAAAATATTTAGAACCAACTATCAAAGAAGAATTTTTCTTCTTAATCAAAATATTAATATTAGTTGCAATTCCAGCAGTTCTAACGTTCATCGAACCAGATACAGGAGCTGTCATGATTTATTTTATTATTACCGCAGTGATGCTCTTTATCGGTGGAATTAGAAAGCGATGGTTTATACTAGGATTTTTAATCATTGGACTAATCTTAGGAACAGGAACCATAATCTATTTAAATAATCAAGACCTCTTTATTAAAATATTTGGAACAAGTCTCTTCTATCGAATTGATAGACTCACAAATTGGTCTAATAGCAGTGGAATGCAACTTACTAACTCTCTAATCGCAATCGGTTCTGCTGGTGTATTTGGACATGGACTAAATCATACTCCAATCTATTTTCCAGAAATGCAAACAGATTTTATTTTTGCAGTAATAGCATCCAACTTTGGATTATTAGGTGCATCTCTACTTGTACTATTAATTATCTTTTTTGACTTAAACCTTATCCATACCGTTTCAAAAACAACAGACTATACAGATAAATATGCAATTGGTGGTATTATTGCAGTTCTATTATTTCAGCAAGTTCAAAATATTGGAATGACTTTAGGTCTACTCCCTATTATGGGAATCACATTACCCTTTATTAGTTATGGTGGTTCCTCTTTACTATCTTATATGCTATTAGTAGGAATCATTTTTAATGTATCAAATGAAAGTCTAAGATTTACAAATTAAAAAAAGCAAACTTCAAAGTTTGTTTTTTTATATTAAGCTAGAAAATACTTATCAGAAAAAAATCATAAAAAATATCATCCTATTTCATTTCAACATATTTCGTAATAATATTAAAATTTTATGCTTTCATTTCTTTACTTCTAATTTTTTTCTTAGCACAAGTTGTTAATGCATAAGAAGCCAAAGAACCCATCCAATAATGTTCAAAAGTTGGAACAATCTCTACTGTATCTTTACTACTTAACTGATAATTTAAAGGAACATACTTTCCATTAACCAACGCCATCATACCAACTTCTCCAAGCCCATTAAAGGTTTGAAACGCAAAATCAACTGGTGTAGCTCCAAAAGGTAATTCAATTACCTTTCCATCCTTTGTATGTGGATAAATCATATTAGAAAGGACTTCTTCTTTCGCCTGATGGACAAATTCTTTATCTGAAACAAAAATATGATCCAATTCTATTAAAGATTTATAAAAAGGATAATCCTTTTTAATCTTATCTTGCATCTGGAAAGAAGCTTGTTGTCCAAAACTCTTCCAATAAGTAGCTAATCCATATAATGCAAATTCTTCCATCTGAAATGTTCGAATTTTAGTTTGCACAGGTAACCCATCTAAACCATAAATCGTAGTATGTAAAGATTGATAACCATTCGTTTTAGGATTTTGAATGCAATCCTTTTCTTTTCCAGCAACGATAGAAAAATAACTCTTAATAACATCTCTAGAAGCATAACATTCATTTAAATTAGATACCAAAATTTTTAAAGATCGAACATCATGAATTTGTTCCTCTAATCGTTCAGAAAAATAAATATCTCTAAAATTTAGATCCATCAATTCTGCTGGTTTAATAGAATAATTGAATAATCTTTGATAAATAGCATAAACACTCTTAATACGATAACTAATGGTACTATCTATACATTCATTTGATAAACAAGTTTTTATAAAATGAATCATATCTTCTAATAATTGTCGATTTTCCATAACAATTCTTTGACGTTTTTCATAAATAAATTGATAAACATCAGGATTCAAATATTGAAAAGCTAAATCTTCTAATTCATTTTTTATTTGATGAAGTCCTAAATAATTAGCCAAAGGAACAAATATTTCTAAAGTCTCTAATGCATTTTGAATCTGCTTATTTTTAGGAAGATATTGAAGAGTCCTCATATTATGAAGACGATCCGCTAATTTAATAATAATACTTCGAACATCTTTCTTCAATCCCATAATAATTTTTCTTGTATTAGCGTTATTTTGTGCTTCTTTATCAGAAAATAAATCCAGTTTCATTTTAGTAACTCCATCAACTAATATTGCTATTTCTTTATTAAATTCACTTTCAATATTCTCTAATGTAATATGATCACCATCTTCCACTACATCATGAAGAATTCCAGCACAAACTGTATCCCTATCTACATTCATATTAGCCAAAATAAGAGCTACCTCTAATGGATGAATAATATATAATTCTCCACTCTTTCTAAGTTGATTTCCATGTACAGAACAAGCATAATGATATGCCTTTCGGATAATATCCTCCGCCTTATTATCATATTGTTTTACCTTCGCTATAATAGTTTCAAATATAAAATCTTGCATAGACACCTCCAAACAAAAAGCACCCTAAAATCCTCAAATTTTAGAGTACTCTTATTTTCATATTTTTTCGCATAAAAAGAAAGCAGCATAAAAATTCAAAATAAAACCAAGCAATAACATGCTTTAAAAACAATTGAATTAAAAATAATCCACAACTCATACTGCTCACCTCTTAAAAAAAAGATTTCTACCAATATACTATTCTTTTCTTCATTTGTCAAGCCATTTTTTAATTTTATATGAATTTCAAATTAAAAAAAGTTACTATGTTGAATTAAAAAGTAAACGCACGTTTTAAAAAAAATGGAGAATTTACTTTTTTAAACTCTCGTTCTATAATATATAACTGTTTATGTGTCTCAATGAAAGGAGATAAACTATGACACATCTAACTATAGAGCACAGAG
>JALEZJ010000106.1 GCA_022772985.1 Erysipelotrichaceae bacterium
AATAAAAAAATATTTTAATTTAGTAAAAAGTATGGTATTATGTTAATAGAGATTAGTTATTTATTAACTGATTACTTAGGTTTCGGATATACTATATCCACGTACCATTTAAGATTAATCCTCGCATACCATATATTGGTAGCGAGTTTTTTATTAACAAAATAAAAAAAGAAGGAAGATAAAAATGGAACATAAAATGAAATTGCAACCTAAGTATTATAATTTTATACTTAATGGTACTAAAAGAATTGAAATAAGACTTCTAGATGAAAAAAAGAAAACAAATTAAAATTGGTGATACAATTAAATTTCTAAAAGAACCAAATCTAAAAGAATCCTTCCAAGCAAAAGTCATAGGCTTACTAAGATATGATTCTTTTGAAGAAATGTTTAATGATTTAGACATTTCAATTTTAGCAGATAAATCTATGACAAAAGAAGAATTAATGACCATTTTAGAACAATTTTATCCAAAAGAAAAACAAAAACAATATGGCGTCTTAGGCATTAAAATAGACTTAATATAAAACTAGCTACTCTTTCAAGTAACTAGTTCTTTTTCTTAATATTTAAATGCTGATAAGCCAAATCCGTAACCATTCTACCTCTAGCCGTTCTCTTTAATAATCCTGTCTGTAAAAGATAAGGTTCATACACATCCTCAATCGTAGAAGACTCTTCTCCAATCGAACTAGCTAAAGCATCAAGTCCAACCGGCCCTCCATTAAAGCGTTCAATAATAGCAATTAACATATGATAATCAGTATCATCTAATCCCAAATCATCCACCTTTAATCTCGTTAATGCCTTCTTCATAATATCTAATGTAATAATATCACTACCATCTACTAAAGCAAAATCTCTAACTCTTTTAAACAAACGATTAGCTACCCTAGGCGTCCCTCTACTTCTCTTAGCAAGCTCATGCGCAGCCTCATCTTCAATCGCCATCTCTAAAACCCGAGAAGTTCTCTTAATAATTTGATATAATTCCTCTTCCGTATAATAATTAAGCTTAGAAATAATTCCAAATCTATCTCGTAAAGGAGCTGATAAATCTCCCGCTCTAGTAGTTGCTCCAACCAAAGTAAATGGCGGTAAATTAATTCGAATATTCCTAGTAGAACCTTCACTTCCAACTACAATATCCAAACAAAAATCTTCCATCGCTGGATACAAAATTTCTTCAATAAATCTAGGAATTCGATGAATCTCATCAATAAATAAAACATCTCCTTCTTCTAAGGTCGATAAAATAGCCGCCAAATCTCCACTTTTTTCAATAGAAGGTCCACTAGCAGTTTTCACATTACTACCAAGCTCATTAGCAATAATATAAGCTAAAGTAGTCTTACCAAGCCCTGGAGGACCATATAACAATACATGATCTAAAGATTTCTTTCTAATTAAAGCACTCTTAATAAAAATATTCATATTCTCTTTCACATCAGTCTGTCCAATATATTCAGATAAACTTTGAGGCCTGATACTCATCTCATCAGAATCCTCTTTTAACATATTACTAGTAATAATCCTCTCATCCATCTTACTCACCTTCTCCATATTCCTCACTGTAATATTAATACTAACATATCTTAATAACAGAAAACAAGAAAATTTACTAAACTTTTATAAAAAACACTTAAACCAAAATATTCTCTAGATCTAAGAAAGTTCTAATATTTTATATCTATTAGAAATAGAAGGAATTCCACTACCTAAAAATAACTATTCCAAATATCTACCTTTAAAAAAAACTTATATAGTCATAAGTTCTTCTTCTTTTACTTTTAATTTTTCTTCTACAATTTTATTAAATTTTTGAATTAATTCTTGTACCTCTTCATTCCCACTTTTCTCAACATCTTCCGGCAATTTTAACTTCTTAATATCATTATTCGCATCTTGTCTAATATTTCTAAGAGCAATCTTACCTTCTTCTGCAATTTGTTTAACTTGTTTTACAAGTTCGCGTCTTCTATCTTCAGTCAAAGCTGGAATCACTAAAAAAATAACTTCTCCATTATTATTAGGAGTAATCCCAATATTAGACTCAAATATCGCTTTCTCAATATCCCCTAAAATACTTTTATCAAATGGTTTAATTGATAATTGTCTAGCCTCAGGCACACTAATATTAGCAAGCTGCTTTAATGGTGTTGGTACCCCATAATATTCTACCATAATTCCATCTAACATACTAGGATTCGCACGTCCTGCTCTAACGTTTACAAATCTCTTATCAAGAGCGTCCATTGCTTCTTCCATTCTAGTCTCACATTCTAATAAAATATCTTCATAATCCATATAAAATAAATCACCTTTCCTAATCAAATATATACTTATTGTAACATAAGTATTTTAAAATGCAAAGAAAAATACTAATACTTTCTTTAGATTCTATTATATTTTTTTCCAAATATCATTAAATAAATATACAAGAAAAAACATCATAACAAAAAGAATCATCTATATAAGTATTTTAACTTCAAAAAAGAAACCAATTATTTAGTTTCTTTCTTTTCATTTCGTAACAATACATCCCTTCTAGATAAATTTAATTTACCCTTTTTATCATATCCAGTCGCAATCGCCATAACTTCATCTCCAGGTTTCACCACATCACTAACTTTTTCTACTCTCTTAGTATCTAATTGTGACACATGAATTAACCCTTCACATCCAGGCCATAACTCTACAAATGCTCCAAATTCTTGAATAGATACTACACGACAAGGATAAATCTTACCAATCTCTACTTCTCTAGCTACATCTTCAATCATTTGAATAGTTCTCTTAATAATTTCTGCATCACTATGATATACAATGACTCTTCCATCATCTTCTAAATCAACTTTTACAGCATCTTTATCTTGAACCGTTTTAACATGAGAAGCCTCTAAAATAATCTTAGTAATCATATCTCCACCACGACCAATAACATCTTTAATCTTCTCTGGATTAATCATGATAGTCTCAATCTTAGGAGCATACTTAGATAATTCTTTTCTAGGTTCTGGAATAACGGCTTCCATCACATCCAAAATCTGCATTCTAGCCTTTTTAGCCTGTGCTAAAGCCTCACTCAATATCTCACGACTAACCCCTTTAATTTTAATATCCATCTGCATTGCTACAATACCACTTCTAGTACCAGCTACTTTAAAGTCCATATCTCCCATATGATCCTCTAATCCCTGAATATCAGTTAAAATAGTATATTTATCATCTTTAGTAATAAGTCCCATAGCAATCCCCGCAACTGGTGCTTTAATAGGAACACCGGCTGCCATTAATGATAAACATCCCGCACAAATAGATGCCTGAGACGAACTACCATTACTCTCTAATACTTCACTAACAACTCGAATCGTATAAGGAAATTCTTCTTCAGATGGAATCACTTGCGATAAAGCTCTTTCTCCTAAAGCTCCATGACCAATCTCTCTTCTACCAGGTGCTCCATATCGACCAGTCTCTCCAACAGAAAATGCTGGAAAATTATAATGATGCATAAATCTCTTCTCATCTTCAATACCAAGTCCATCTAAGATTTGATGTTCTCCTAATGCACCTAAAGTAGTAGTAGATAATACTTGAGTCTGTCCTCTTGTAAATAAAGCAGAACCATGAGTCCTAGCTAAAATATCAATACTAGCAGACAATGGCCTAATCTCATCCATCGCTCTACCATCTGGACGAATATGCTCTTCTGTAATTAATCTACGAACTTCATCTGCTTCAATCTGATCGGTAATTTTTTTCACATCACTAAGAAGTTTCTCTAAATCTTCTACTGTCTCATATTTTTCTTGAAAATATACTTGAGCATCTATCTTTACTTGATCAATTGCAGCATATTTCTCTAACTTATCCTTAATTTGAATTGCTGCTAACATTTTCTCACGAGCAAATTCATTTACTTCTTGAACCAATTCCTCATCTAATTGTACTAATTCTACCGCTATCTTTGCTTTACCAACAACTGCCATAATTTCTTCTTGAAAAGCTACTAACTCTTTAATCGCCTCATGCCCAAACATAATGGCTTCAATCATAGCACTCTCTGATACTTCTTTAGAACCAGACTCTACCATATTAATAGCATCCTTAGTACCAGCTACTGATAAATTAATATCACTCTGTTCTAACTCTTCTACACTAGGATTAATAATATACTCCCCGTTTACTCGACCAACCACAACTCCTGCAACAGGTCCATCAAATGGAATATCACTAATACATAAACTTAAAGAGGAACCAAATAAAGCCGTCATCTCAGGACTACAATCTTGATCAACTGATAAAACAGTATTAATTACTTGTACTTCATTTCGAAATCCCTCCGAAAATAATGGACGAATTGGTCGATCAATAAGTCTTGCTGCCAAAACAGCTTGCTCTGTAGGTCTTCCTTCTCTTTTAATAAATCCACCAGGAATCTTACCAACAGAATAAAACTTCTCTTGATAATTAATCGTCAAAGGAAAGAAATCTGCTGATGTAGCTTGATTACTCATAACACAAGCCGATAAAATAGCCGTATCTTCATATCGAACCAAACATGCAGCATTCGCTTGTTTGGCTAATTCTCCTACTTCAACAACCAAATTCTTTCCTCTAAAATTTAATTTAAATATCTTTTTCTCCTCCATATATAATTCCTTCCTAAAAATAAAGGCACTCAAAAAATGAGTGCCTACTTTTTTATTTATTATTTTCTTAAACCTAATTTACTAACAACTGCACGATATCTTTTCACATCAGTTTTTAATAAATAATCTAATAAACTTCTTCTCTTACCAACTTTCATCAAAAGTCCACGTTTAGAATGTTTATCTTGCTTATTATTTTTTAAATGTTCTGTTAAAGCATTAATTTCATGAGTCAAAATTGCAATTTGAACTTCTGGAGAACCAGTATCTTTTTCATCTCTAGCAAATTCTTTAATAATGCTTGTTTTAACATCTTTTTTTAAAGCCATTAAATTTTCCTCCTTCACAAATTATTACACCAATACCTAGCATATGTAAGAGGTACAAAACACCAAGTACAGGAACAAACTAATTGTAATATAAAATCACTTTAATTGCAAGCATTTTTTTACTTTTTACCAAAAATACTTAAAACTAACTTTCTTCTTAAACAAATTTAATAAATATTTATATTAATTCTTTAGAAACATTTATAATTCTATTAATTTAAATAAAAAGGAAAAGCTACTTCAAAATAACTCAAAAATATTATATAATATTGATAATAGATAGGAGTATGAGATGAAAAAAATAAAAAGAAAACATAGACATAGCTATCACCTAATTACCTTGATTCTAATTGTAATAGATGTCTTAACCATAATTCAAGTCATCTCACTTTCTATTGCAACTTTTAATACAATTCCAGAACAAAATCAAACTACTAACAAAGAAAAAGCCAATAATGAAAATTCTTCTCAAACAACCAAAGAAAGCAATAGCCAAGAAAATGATTCTATAACACCAGAAGTAGAACAACCAATTCAAGAAGAAAGTCCTAATGCTCCAACTTACACATTAGAAATTATGCCACTTACTTATCAATTAGATGTACCTATTATTTCCCAATATCCAGAATTACCAACCGGCTGTGAAATCACCTCTCTTACAATTCTCTTAAATTATTTAGGTTATAACATTGATAAAACTACCCTTGCAAAAAATTATTTAGATTATACTTATTCTACTTCGATTACTTTTTCAGATGCATTTATAGGTAGTCCCTTTAACAACGATGGTTATGGTTGTTTTGCCCCTGTAATAGAAAAAGCTGCTAAAAAATATTTAACCTCAATCAACAGCAACTACAAAGTTCAAAATAAAACTAAAACAGAATTAGAAAACTTACTAGTGGAAATTGCCAACCAACACCCAATCATTGTTTGGACTAGCATGTCCTTAGTAGATATTCATAACAAACTAGTATGGACCTTAAATGATGGAACTAAAGTCTATTGGCCCGAAAACAAACATGTTGTCGTAATCAGCGGTTACAATTTAGAAAATCAAACCATAACCGTAATAGACCCCATGAAAGGAAAACGAGATTATCCACTCAATCGCTTTCAAAAAATCTATAACGATATGGGAAAACAAGCTATATCCATTCAATAGCATGAAAACAAACACTTTTCCACAGACAAAAATAAAATGTAAACGACAAAATAAAAAAAATAATAAAATAATAAAAAACAATAACTTTACACTCCATCTAAAATATTTACACATTTTTGACACATGAAAGCCACTTTTTTCATAAAAAGCCTATATAGCAAAGAATTAAAGACACATAAATTTACAAACCTACTTGACACATCAAATATACGTTCATAATAAACAACTAAAAAGTTTTCCACAGCAAATAAACAAACTTTTTCACCAATCCTACCAATAAATAAAGCTAAAAAACTACTTTTCTAACAAATGCCAATATAAAACAAAAAGTAAAAAATAAATATTTTTTCTCATCAATCAAAAAAAAGAGCACCAAAAGCTCCTATTTCATAATAATCAATCATCCGCCTTAAGAATCCGATAAATTAACCAAATAATCGAAAATACCAATAGAACCAAAACCAAACAAGATACTATCCTTTTCATCTTCCGAAACTTATTATCCTCTTTTTCCTCTAAAACTTTATCCTCATCACTCCCCCTCTTATGAACTAAAATAACATAATCCCTACTACTACCATCTTCAGCTACCACTGTTAAAATAACTTCATTCTCGCCTATCTTAAAATTCTCGTTTCCACTTACTATATAAGAAGCATTATCATGACTTAAAAAAACTTCTAACTCTAAAAAATGAACCTGCTCATCTACCAAAATAGAATAATAATTAATATCCTTATCAAAAGAAATAGAATACCCTTTTATAACTAAATTCTCAATATAATTATCATTACTTAATATAACATTCATTCTTGTTATCGAAGAAGAAGCTTTTTCTTCATCTATAAAATAATTCTGTTGCTTTAAAAAGTTTTGCTCTTCGCCTACAAAAGAAGAATTCATATTACTAGGTGGAATTTCTACATCTCCACCTTTCCCATACTCTAAAATCATTACCTCTAAAGAAGCACTAGTTTCTAAATCTAACACTCCCCCATTCATAGCAGCCTTTATCCCTCTAAATGATACCTTAGCACTACCACTTTGCAAAGTTTGAAACAAAAGAATTAAAAATACTTCATTAGACTGATATTCATCGAATAAATAAATAAATTGATTATCTGTCCATTTCCCTCTTACTTCACCATCTACCAAAACATAAATATTCTCTAACCTCAACAAAGAATGATCATAATCCATCAAAGCAGCAATCACATTCATATAATTTTTAGAAAATCCCGAAATAGCATATGAAACAACAACTTTATCTCCCACATAAACATCTTTATTATCTACTAACTGCAAATGATTTTCTAATTGTTCTTCTTCTACTAGAAGCCTGTCATAAGTATGACTTTCTAAAACATAATCAACATAACTAATATCTTCAGCACAAATCTCATTATTTCCTTGAATAACTTGTTCTATCCCATAATCAATATCATTAGAATCTAAAACATTATCTTGATTAAAATCCCCTAGAAATTGAACAAAATAACAACGAATAAAATGTTCTCCTAATACCACAATATGATACCCATTATAACAAATATCATCTTCCTCTAACAAATTATCTTCTAAATCTGTAACTACAACATCTTGAATAGAATAATCATTCTGTAACCCCAATATATCAATTTTCTTTAAAATATCTCCAACGAATAAAAAACCATCCAATTCCTGTTGAATCACTACCTTATCTTCTTGAAATTCCATTCCATCACTATACTGATTTAAAATTTCTTCTCGAGACTTTTCCTCTACCCCATCTTCTACTATCTCATCTTCTGTTAAAAAATTTAAATCAGAATCAATAACAGATTCATTTTCCTCAATCAAATCAGAATCTATCTCTTCCTCTATCTCAACTGCCAATACTTGATAAGGAAGAAAAAACATCATTAAGAATACCACTATATACCAACCCATAATAATATTCCCCCTATTTTGAAACATGTCTAACAACTCCATTCTGATAAATTTACTTATAAAAATTATAACAAGTTAAACATTATTTTTCCATAAAATTCACCATAATTTAACAAAGAATTACAAGAAAAAAAGAAAAACTCCTCAATTTCTAAAATCTACAAAAAAAAGAAAAACAAGTTAAATGACTCTTCATAATCAACATGTTTTACCATAAAATTTTACTTTTTCAATCTTCGTACTAACTGTTGTTTCAAATTCTCTTGATCTAAGTTTTCATAAAAAGACTTCAATTGTTCTGGAAGAAACAAATTCCCACCTAATAATTCTAAATGACTCTCATATTGATAACTCTTAGAAATAACTAAAAGAGTATTTAATAAAGACAAATAATTTTCTTTTTCTTTAAAAGCCTTAAAATAATCTATTACTTCCTTATAAGTCGCCTCTTTTTTTTGATTAAACACAAAGAAATTAGTGTTCTCCATAGGATAAATAGACATACCTATCCTTGCGAAAATATTTTGATGAAAAAAACCAGGAATAGAATAAACGCCAAGCTTAGGAATCCCAATTCCCGTCATCACTTCACGAATTATCCCCTTATCATCAAAAGTTAAAATTGGATATTTTTCTAATATTTGATTTGTTTCTAACAAATGTTGAAAATAAATAGAGTCCAATTCCTCACATAATACTTTTTTCCAATAAACTCCCCATACATCAAATTCATCACAATTTAAAATTGGTCTTTGAAATAAATAAGCATACCTAAAATCAACTTCTTTCCCCTCTAAATTTTTCCAAACACCAGACAATAGTTCATCAAAAAAAGACTTTCCTAAACTATTCATAACAATCTCTATATCCAAATCATTCTTTTTATCATAAATATCATATTGCATCCTTGATTTCATATTTTCTCCTTCCATAAATCTTATTTTATCACACTTTTCTCTTTTCTAAAAATAATATCTTTATATCATTAAAATATTTATATAATGATACCATCTATTGAAGTATTTTAACCAAAAAAACTGTACCTTCTAAAAGATACAATTTTCACAAATCTTAAACCACTTGATTTTGCTTCATAAACTCTAATCTTAACTTATCAGCAATCGTCACAATAAATTCACTATTTGTAGGTTTTGCCTTATCAATATCAACACTATGACCAAAGATTTCTTCCATCAAATCCCAATTACCACGATTCCAACTAACCTCTATCGCATGTCGAATCGCTCTTTCAACCCTAGATACAGTCGTATTATACTTACTAGCAACATCAGGATATAACTCTTTTGTAATTCCACCAATAATCTCAGGATTATTATAAATCATCATAATCCCATCTCGAATATACTGATATCCCTTAATATGAGAAGGCATTCCTAACTCATGTAACATCCTCGTAATAGAAATCTCCAAATTATTATGTAATAAATTAATAGATTTCTTATCTAACTGTTTAAAAACATCTAAAATACGGTTTTCCAAATCATCTAATTCAAAAGGTTTCAAAATATAATAATTTACCCCATATTCACTAACATTTCGAATAACCTCAGGACTATTATAAGAAGTCTCTACAATAATATTTCTAGTAATATTTTTTTTCTTAAGTTCCTCTAATACAGCAACTCCATCTTTCTTTGGCATAATCAAATCTAGCAAAATAATATCATAATCCTTCTCTTTCTCAACAATAGCCTTCAACCCATCTACCCCATCATAACAACAAGAAACAATTTCTATCTTCTTATGATTTTTAAAATATTCCTTTACCATCTCTGTTAACGCTACATTATCATCAATCATTAAAACTCTAATTTTTTCCATTTTTCTTCCTCTTTCTATTAATTTCTATTTTATTATAACCCACTACACTGTCGAATAATGTCGAATAAAACAAAAAGCAGTATTTTTTTTACTGCTCAAGAATACTTCAAAGTACTTCCTTAAAACTTTAATGATCCCCTATTTTTAATAGAATTAATCCATATCTTTGATAATCTTCTTTAATTTATCCATATTAGAAGACACTTTACCAATCATAATCCCATTTAATTCTGGTATATTAAGTAATTCATGAATATCTTTTCTAGAAATTCCACCACCATATACCAAATTAGGCTTTACCTGATATTTTTCATATAAATATTGATAAATTTCCTTTACTTGATAAGAAATTTCATCCATAGACTGTTGATCTACTACTTTTAAAGGTTCATAAGCAAAAATAATAAAATCAATTCTCTCAATATCCTTTAATAACTCATCCAATGCCGAAATAGCATCCCCAACATTTCCCGTCTCTCCAAAACATAAAATAGGAGAAATATTAGCATCCATACAAGCAACCAATTTATTATGAATATCTTTTATAGACTCATGAAAATATTTTTTTCTCTCATAATGACCTATAATAGAATATTCAACTCCTAAAGACTTCAACTGTAACGTAGATACCTCTCCAGTATAATTACCATCTAACTTCTCTGAAACATTTTGAGCACCTACTCCCCATGTACAATGATTCATAAAATCAGCAAGATAAATATTAGATGGACAAACAATCAGATTATATTCTGTTTCTATTACA
>JALEZJ010000119.1 GCA_022772985.1 Erysipelotrichaceae bacterium
AGGATTTCATAATATTTTTCTAACTTACTTAATTGTTCATTCGTTAAGGTTATATTCAAATTTATTAACTCTTTTATAAATACGTCTTTATTCATTGTAATTCTTCCTTAAATAAATCATTAATATTGAAATGTCTGCTGGATTCACTCCACTGATACGAGTAGCTTGACCTATAGAAGTTGGTCTAATTGTTTCTAATTTTTGTCTTGCCTCACTTGCTAAATTTTTTACTTTGCTATAATCAATATCTTTTGGAATTTGTTTTGATTCATTTTTTAACATTTTTTGGGCTTCTCTTTCTATTTTTTGAATATATCCTTCATATTTAATTTGAATTTCTACTTGTTTTTCGACATCGGTAGAATAGTCTAATTGATAAAGTTGTTCTTTTTTTAAACCTTGTATGTTGATTTCTGTTCTTCTTAATAAATCATATAGAGTAATTCCATCTTTTAATGGCATAGAATTTAATTTTTCTAACTTTTGATTGATTTCTTTGGTAGGAGTTAGTTTTATTGTTTTTAATTGTTCTTTTAATGCTTCTATATCTGATAATTTCTTTTGAAATTTTTGGTAACGTTCTTCATCGATTAATCCTACTTGGTGGCCGTATTCTCTTAATCTTATATCACAATTATCATGTCTTAATAATAGGCGATATTCAGCACGTGATGTTAGCATTCGATATGGTTCCATCGTTCCTTTTGTTACTAAATCGTCAATCAAAACGCCGATATAGGCTTCATTTCTTTTTAAAATTAATGGCTCTTTATTTTCTAACTTTAAGGCTGCATTAATTCCTGCCATTAGTCCTTGGCAAGCTGCTTCTTCATAACCGCTAGTACCATTTATTTGGCCAGCTGTGAAAAGATTTTTTATTAGTTTTGTCTCTAAACTAGCATTAATTTGAGTAGGGTAGATGGCATCATATTCAATTGCATAAGCATATTTTAAAATTTTTGCATGCTCTAATCCTTCTAGAGAATGGACCATTTTTTCTTGAATATCTTCTGGCATGCTAGTAGAAAATCCTTGTAAATAAATATCATCATAATATAGGCTTTCTGGTTCTAGGAAGAGTTGATGTTTTTCTTTATCTTTAAATCTTGTAATTTTATCTTCAATAGAAGGGCAGTATCTAGGTCCAACTCCTTCAATATCGTTTAATCCACCATACATACTAGATTTTGATAGATTATCTAAAATAATTTTATGGGTATTTTGATTGGTATAAACTAAATAACATGGTTCTTGGTGATTTACATCATAGATTGGGGAAAAATCGTGAGAGAATGTGTAAGGAGTAGGATCTCCATCTTCTCTTTTTGTCTTGCTAAAATCAATAGAATCTCTAGCAATTCTAGGGGGAGTTCCTGTTTTTAATCTTAGAATTTTAAATCCGTATTTTTTTAAGTTATCGCTTAAATGCATAGATGGTTTTTCGCCGTGTGGGCCACTTCTAGTTCTTGTGGATCCTCTTAAAATATCTGCTTTTAAGTAAGTACCTGTTGTTAAGATTACAGCAGATGATGAAATTTTTGTACCATCAGCTAGTACAATTCCTTTTACTGTGTTATCTTCTACAATTAAGTCTTCAACCATTCCTTCTTGTAATGTTAAATTTTCTTGAGATTTTAATGTTTTTAACATTTCTTTTGGATAAGTTATTTTATCAGCTTGTGCCCTTAAGGAATGAACAGATGGTCCTTTTGAGGAATTTAGCATTTTCATCTGAATTAATGTTTTGTCAGCATTCCTTCCCATTTCACCACCTAAAGCATCTATTTCTCTTACAATAATTCCTTTTGCGGAACCTCCAATAGAGGGATTGCAAGGCATTGTTGCAACATTATTGATATTTCCTGTTACTAATAAAGTTTTATGTCCAATACGGGCAGTAGATAAGGCAGCTTCACATCCAGCATGTCCTCCGCCAACTACAATTACTTCATACTCTTTCATTTTTTCACTTTCTTTCTTATGTTTTTTTCTCCAGATAGATATAAAACTTCGTCTGGGTTTGGTTTTTCTATAAGATTTATTTTTTCAAAGTATTTTAATTCTAATATTTCTCCTATACTATAAGTTTGGCAAATTTGTCGATTTGGAATGGATATTCCTTCTTCTTTCGCTTTTAGTAACCATTCTCTTGTAAATAATAGTGAATTTCTTTTCGTTACTTTTGGGTTATCACTTATTAAATGCTCATAATCGTTTAGCCAACCATTGCGATAGTATCTATCAAATTCTTCATTATATAGTTGGTTATATTTTAATTCAATTTCTTCTCCAATGGATTTATTTGGTGAAAGATGAATTGGCAAAAAATCCATATGTCCTTCCTCTATGGCTTTATTTATCCACAATTGATTATATAAAATTGAATTTTTTT
>JALEZJ010000147.1 GCA_022772985.1 Erysipelotrichaceae bacterium
AAACGTTGAATTTTTATCCTTAGATCAATCCTCAGAAGATTGGGCAAAATATATCTTAAATCAAGATAATTCTAGGGATGAAAAAGTATTAAATAAAATACCTGATGAATTTAATGCAAAGAAAAGTTATGAAGAAGTATATAAATTTTATCAAGATAACTTGAAGTAGGTGATAGTCGTGATTGAAAAAGAAAAAAATAGACTTAACTATTTGGATATCCTTAGAGGAATTGCTATTATTATGATTGTATTAAGTCATATGGAAAGAGGAATGGTTAGTGCAGGGATTAATTCGGGATATGTAGATTTTTTAGATATGTTATTATACAGTATTCATTTGCCTCTTATGTTTATACTAAGTGGAATTACAGAAGGATTATTTGGTAAATTAGAAGAGGGTAAGGTTTCTTACGGAAAATATTTAAAAAAGAATATTATTTCACTTTATGTTCCATATTTGATCTTTATATATTTTTATTGGTTTGTAAAAATGTATATTTTTAGTGGTAATCACGAAGTTTCTTTTAATGATTTATTTCATTTATTTTATAATGGTAAATGGGTATTTTGGTTTTTACTATCTCTATTGTCTGTTAAGATTGTTCATGGATTCTTTGAAAAATATATGAAGAACCAATATATTTGCACGATTAGCTTTGTTTTAATCTATATTATTTCTTTATTTACAAATATAAAAATTATCTATTGGTTGAGTTATGGTTTGTTTTATCATATAGGTTATTTAATAAGTAAGAGAGACATATTAAAAAAATATCAAAAATTTTTTATTCTAGGAAATTTGATTACTTTAACTATTGGACTATTTTTGATAGGAGTAGTTGATGACGGTATCAGAATGTTATTGATAGGAGTTCCGATTAGTATTTTATTATTTTATTTGTTCTATGAAAAAGATTGCTTTAAATGTATTCAAATATGTGGAAAATATAGTATGGTTATATATTTATGCCACACTTTATTAACTGCTTCTATTAGAACAATATTTCTATCATTAGGAATTCATAACTTTACAATTTTATTAATTTTAGGTACAATAATGGCTACAATATTATCTTTGTTAGTTGTGTTAATTTATCAAAAGATTAAAATATTCCGTTTTATAGAATATTTATTTTATCCAAACGAGGCATTGAATAAAATGGATTAGTTGAAAAAAGTAATGTCTGTCTATCAGTAAAATATTATTTAGAAAAATTGTAAAAGATAAAATATATTCATTATTAGAGAATTTAAGTATTATGAGAAATGCCAATGTATGTGAATTAAAGTGTTATAAATTAGATAAATACTATAAAATATTTTAATTTCTACTAAAAAATTAACAAAATCTTAGTTGTTTTCTAGTAATGAGTAAGGAAGGTAATAAAACATACTAAGAATAAATTTTATAGACAAAGTTTAGGAGATGATAATAGTGGATAAAGAACAAAATTTTCCAATAAGAATACTGCAATGTGGCTTAACAAATCATTATGGTGGAGTAGAATCAATTATAATGAATGTATATAGAAAAATTGATAAAAATAAAATTCAATTTGATTTTTTAACAACACATAATGGGAAAATAATATGTGAAGAAGAAATAAAACGTATGGGAGGAAGAATATTTAAAATAGAATATTCTAAAAAAGAAAATCCAATTTTACATTATAAATGCTTAAAAAAATTTTTTAAGAAACATCATAATGAATTTCAAGGAGTACACATGAACAGATGTTTTCCCAACTATTCACTCCCTCTAAAATATGCTAAAAAATACAATATTCCAATAAGAATTTTTCATTCACATAATTCAAATGATATGTATCCATTTAATTCAATAATAAAAAAAATAATGATAAAGGTAAATAAAAATTTAATAAAAAAAAGAGCAAATATATTGTTAGCATGTTCAAAACAAGCAGGTAAATATATGTTTGGAAAAAGCAAATTTACTATAATTAACAATGGAATAGAAATAAGTAAATTTAAATATAATGAGTCTCTAAGGAATAAAGTTAGAAAAAATTTAGATATTGAAGATAAAATAGTAATAGGATTTGTTGGAAGACTACAATATCAAAAAAATCCTTTATTTGCCATAAAAATTATGAAAAAATTACAAGAAGAAGATAATAATAAATATATATTACTAATGATTGGCTCTGGAGAAGATGAATATGAATTAAAAAAATATGTTAAAATTAATAATTTAAATAAAAAAATATTATTTCTAGGACACAGGAGTGATGTAAATGAACTTTATCATGCGATGGATATCTTTATTTTACCATCTAAGTTTGAAGGATTAGGAATGGTATTAATAGAAGCCCAAACCTCAGGAGTTATGTGCCTAGCGTCAAAAAATGTTCCACCAGAAGTTAAAGTAACAGATAGAATAAAATTTTTAGATATAGAAAAAGATGTAGATATTTGGTGTGATGAAATCAAAAAAATTTCTAATAAAAAAATATCAAGAAACGAAATTTATAAGTTTGTTAAAAAAAATAAATATAACATCGAATACACTGTATCTACATTAGAAAACATTTATTTAAATAGGAGAAAATAGTTATGATTAAAGTCGCAATAATTTTACCACCATTTTTCAAATATCCAAATTATAATGGATGCGCTGTTGAAACCTTAATAACAATACTTGGAGAACAAAATAACAAATATAAAAAAATAGATTTAAATATAATAAATAAAAAATCCAACAAAAATAATAACGGAATAATAAAACTAAACAAAATAGATGAGGGATTATTCCTATTATATAGAATAATAAAAAAATTGTTCAAAAAAGATGTCTTTTTTCTTGATAGGTATTATTATAAAGTGTATAAATTTATTTTACTAAAAAATTTTGACTATATAATTTATGAAGCCGGAGATGTAAAAAAATATAAAAAAATAAGTAATAAAGTCGGAAAATCAAAAATGATTTATCATATTCATCATGATCCAGAAAATGAAACTATAATGGTGAGAAATATTATTAAGAGTACATTTGGCAATTACATAGGAGTTAGTGAATATGTTATTAAGCAAATAAAAAAGTTAACAACAAATGATATTAAAACAGGTATATTAAAAAATTGCACTAATGCCAATAATTTTATAAACATAGATGAAAATGAAAAAGTTATAATGAGAGAGAATTTGACTTTACAAAAAAAAGATTTCGTTGTTTTATATGTGGGTAGACTAATTAAAGAAAAGGGGATAAATGAATTAATCAATGCCATAAAACATATAGATAACTCTCAAATTAAATTACTTATTTTAGGTTCAACGTTTTCGGAAGGTAGCAAAGATACAGAATTTTCAAAAAATTTAAAAAAATCAATAAAAGGAATAGAAAAAAGAGTGATTTTTACTGGATATATTCCTCATTCTGAAATATTTAAATATTATCAAATAGCAGATATTCAAGTCATTCCAACGATTTGTGAAGAAGCAGCAGGATTAGTCGCTATTGAAGGAATGAAGTGCGGACTTCCAATTGTAGCAACTAAATCTGGTGGAATGATAGAATACATCGATGAAACATGTGCAACTATTGTTGATAAGGACAATAAATTAGTTAGTAATTTAGAAAAAGCAATTTTAGAATTGTATAATGATAAAGAAAAATGTAAAATAATGGGAAGAAATGGAAAAAAAAGAGCAAAGCAATTTAATGAAAAGAAATATTATACAGATTTTGTTAATTTAATAGAAAGATTGGGTAAATAATATGAGTGATCTAATAAGTGTAATAATTCCAATATATAATGTGGAGAAATATTTAGATAAATGTGTGGATTCTGTAATTAAACAAACACATAAAAATTTAGAAATTATTTTAGTAGATGATGGTTCTTCTGATAACTGTCCAAAATTATGTGATAAGTGGGCAAAAAAAGATAAGCGAATTAAAGTGATTCATAAAGAAAATGGAGGAATATCAGATGCTAGAAATGTAGGGATAGATAGCGCAATAGGAAGGTATATCTATTTTTTAGATAGTGACGATTACATAGATGAAGATATGCTTGAAAATTTATATAATGATATGATAAAAAACAAATCAAAAATCTCAACCTGTGGATTTATTTATGAAACTGAAAATAAGAAGGAAACGTATTACTGTAAAGAAAATTATGTTGAAAATTCAGAACAAGTGTTAAAAAGAATATTCCAAGATAATGATATAAGTACTTGTATTTGGGATAAATTATATCAAAGAAATTTATTTGATGAGATAAGATTTCCAAAAGGAAAGATTCACGAAGATACTGCAACATTATATAAATTAATTGATAAAGCCAAAGTAATTAGTCATATTTCAAAAGCACAGTATCACTATGTTCAAAGAGAAGGAAGTATACTTAATAGTAAGTTTGATACTAAGCAACTTGATATTGTATTTTTTAAAGAAGAAATTGTTTTCTTTATAAAAGAAAAATATCCAAATATACTAGAAGAAGCAGAAAACTTTTATATACAGCAACTAAATAAATCAATAGTATTATGTTATAAAAATAAATTAAAAAAAGAATATAAAACGCTAAAAAAGAAATTAAAAGAAAATTTTCCAAGAATTATGAAAAATTCTAAGATGACCACTAGAACTAAAATAAAAAGTACTATAATAATTTTAGGTGGAAGTTATTTATTAAAAAAGTAAAGAAAATAGGTGATAAATTTGAATACGAATGCTCTAATAAGTGTAATAGTTCCAATCTATAATGTTGAAAAATATCTAGATAGATGTATTGAATCTATTGTGAATCAAACTTATAAAAATCTAGAAATTATTCTAGTAGATGATGGCTCTCCTGATAATTGTCCTAAAATATGTGATAAATGGTCAAAAAAAGATAATCGAATTAAAGTGATTCATAAAGAAAATGGTGGACTATCTGATGCCAGAAATGCTGGATTAGATACTGCAACAGGAGCTTATATTGGCTTTGTAGATGGAGATGATTTTCTAGATAAAAAAATGTATGAAATATTATTAAAAAATTTAATCAAAACAAAAGCAGATATGTCAATATGTACAGCCTACTTATATGAAGAAAAAAGTAAAATAAAATATAAAAATTCCAAAAATATACAACTGTTTATATATGAAGGCATAGATAAATACAACAACCTATTTAATAATAATATTTCTGAATTTAATGTAGTTTGGAAAAGAATTTATAAAAAAGAAATATTTAAAGAATTAAGATTTCCGAAAGGAAAAATAAATGAAGATACTTTTATTGCTCATAAATTATTAAGTTTATCTAATAAAATTGTATATTCAACAGAAAAACTATATTATTATGTACAACATGAAAATAGTATCATGCACCAAAAATTTAATATAAAAAAATTAGATGGATTAGAAGCGATTAAAGAGCAAATGCTATTTTTCCAAAAAGAAGAATTTAAAAATACAAAATACCAAAAAATATCAATAGAAAGGTATATGAATAACATATTAGTTTATTATTGTACAGTAAAAAATCATAATGAAAATAAGCAATATCAAAAACAGATACAAGATTTACAAAAAGAATATAAAAAATATTACAAGGAAATTATGAAAAAAGATATTTCTTCTAAATTAAAGTTAAAATATTTTATATTCAAATATTTTCCTAATATATATTATATAATAAAAAGAAAAAAATTTATGAATTAAAAGTGAGGTGACATATGCGGACAAGTAATTCTATGAAAAACTCAACTACTTCTATGATATGTGATATAATATCCATAGTAGTTGGATTTATATCTCAATCTATATTTATTAAAATACTAGGAGCAGAATATCTAGGACTAAATGGACTATTTTCTAATATCCTAACAATGTTAAGTCTATTTGAACTAGGAATAGGTAGTGCTATTATCTATAACTTATATAAACCAATTGCCGAAGGACAAAAAGAACAAGTAAAATCCTTAATGAAATTCTATAAAAAAGCCTATAATATTATTGCTATTCTAGTAATGGTAGGAGGACTATTAGTCTTACCATTCCTAAAAAATATAGTAGGAGAAGTAACAGTAGATATTAATATTTATCTAGTATATATTCTATATTTATTAAGTACAGTATCTTCTTATATCATTAGTTACAAAAGAAGTTTAATTTACGCTAATCAGCAAAACTATATTATAAATATCGTTCACATGGGATATCTATTAATCATTAATATCTCTAAATTAGTAGCCCTATATCTAACCAAAAACTATTATATTTATTTAATCATCATGATAATAGGACAAATACTAGAAAATATCATTATCAGTATCATTGCTAATAAAGTATATCCATATTTATTAGATAAAAATATAAAACCATTAGATAGAAAAACAGAACAAGACATTTTTTCAAGAGTTAAGGCTTTAATTCTCCATAAAATTGCTACGGTTATAGTAAATGGAACAGACAATATTATTATTTCATATTTCTTCGGAGTAGTAACAGTAGGATTATATTCTAGTTATACCCTAATTATTTCTCCTATAAATAATTTATTTGGTCAATTTATAAGTTCTACTAGTCCAAGTGTAGGAAACTTAATTGCAACCGAATCCAAAGAAAAATGCTATCAAGTATTTAAAAAAATGCGTTTTCTAAATTTCTGGTTAGCTTGTTTTTCAGGCATCTGTCTATTAGTAATTATTCAACCATTTATAATAGTTTGGATTGGAGAAAAATACCTACTTAGTATGTTAGTCGTATCTACCGTAGTATTCAACTATTTCCAAAAAATGATGAGAAATACATATATGGCCTTTAAAGATTCAGCAGGTATTTGGAGAGAAGATAAATTTGTACCACTAATAGAGTCATTACTAAATATAGTATTTTCAATTATATGCTTAAAAATATTTGGACTAGCAGGA
>JALEZJ010000028.1 GCA_022772985.1 Erysipelotrichaceae bacterium
GTATATTAAAGGCATTGTTGAAATTGATGATTTTAAAGAAGATTATAAACTAATTGAAGATAAACTTGCTAACCTTGAAAGCAAAAAACTAGAGTTAGTTAATTTAGAAACTTTTAACTACTCTCCACACGAATTACTCGCTGAGAGAGATTTAGAAAAAGAAAAAATGATTAGACTTGATACTTTAAATACTGTTTTAAAAACTAAATGGAATGGTATGGGCAAGTCTGAAAAACAAGAATTTATATCTAAATTTATTGATACTATTGAGATTAAAAAAGATAGTAAAGGTAATTTAATTCTTGAAAAAATTAATTTTAGAAACGGATTTATAAGACAATTAGTAAAGTTTTATGATGCAGGTATATTTGATGTAGCAGTACCTGTTATGGTTGGTAACGAAGAAAAAACTATTAAAGGTGGAAGAATGAATGAAGAACAATTAGATAAATATTTATCTAAAATGAATGAACATTTTGAAACATCTTTTTATGAAATGTATGAAACAATTGATGAAGAAACTAATGAAGTTATTTTAGAATATCAACCAAAAGAAAATGAAAAAATTATAAGATTTGTAGCAATTTCACCTAAAGAAAAGTTTCCTATAGCAGTTGATAATATTAAAGATAAATATGGAATTATAAGTTATAAAACAAATAAATTATTAGAAAATCAGAAAGGATTTGATTAAATTATGAATATTGAATATATAAAAGTTGGAGATTATTTATTACCTAATTTGGCAATAGAAAATCAGAATTATGGAGAAATAAATGAGTATGGTTACTTGCGATTAAACTATATTAAGGAACACAAAAAAGGATTATATCAGACACTTTTAATGAAGAATGAACTAACAAATCATCTTCTTTCAGTCAGTAAAGATTGTGAAGAAAGATTAAAAACTTTAATGGATAATTATATTAAAAATGATGGAAAACTATCTGAAAAAAGCAAAGCAAATAATCAAATTGAATGGGTAAAATTGATGAATAATTATAAAAATACTGCTGAAGAAATTATCTTAAGGGAGTTAATTTATGTTTGATGTTGTCATAAGCAAGCAAGGTGGTATTACTCCCACCACCCCAAAAGAAAGGATAAACCTATAATGGCGACAACATCAATTTGGAGTATTAAGAATAATTTAAAGCAGTCTATAAATTATATCATCAATCCTGAAAAAACTCTTAATAAAGATTATGGTAATAGAGAATCATATAGTTATTTAGAAGAACCAATTAAAGATTATAATTTTAAAGAAGAAAAAGTTTGTTATGTGAGTTGTTTAAATTGTGATGAAGATAATCCTTGTGATGATATGGAGTTCACTAAAGAAAGATTTAGAAAGAAAGATGGAGTTCTTGCTTATCATGGGTACCAATCTTTTAAAGAAGGAGAAGTTACTCCAGATATTGCTCATGAAATTGGAGTTAAATTTGTTAGTGAAATGTTTAAAGATTATGAAGTGGTTGTTGCTACGCATCAAAATACAAATCACATACACAATCATTTCATAATCAACTCTGTATCTTTTAAAAGTGGTAAGAAATATAATAACAACTTAACTAATATATCAAAGATAAGACACATTTCTGATTCACTATGTTCTGAATATGGACTTTCAGTTTTAGATGAAGATAAGTTTTATAAAAGAACTTATACCAAAAGTATTTCAAATGACGAATACTATAAAACTCTTAAAGAAGATTTAGATAATGTTATTAGTTATTCAGTAACTTTAAAGCAACTATTTGAAAGAATGAAATCACTAGGTTATAAAGTATATTCTCGTAATGGAGTAATAACTATTTATAGAGATGGTGAAGATAAAGTTAGAATAGAAAATGCATTTGGTGAAGAATATTCAAAAGATAAATTAACTGAAAGATTATATTTATCAAGACAAATAGTATTTAGACCCATGCCACAAAAATCTATCTTTGAAGAATATTCTAGAACTAATAAACCCCATAAAGGAATATATGGATTATATTTATACTATTGCTATTTATTAGGAGTATTCCCAAAGAAGCATCCTAAACAATATCTACCTTATTCCATTAGAAAAGAAGTTTATAAACTGGAGCAAACCTCACAGCAAGTTAGATTTATGCATGAGAAAAATATCGTTACAAAAGAAGATTTGGAAAATTTTGCTAAAAATAACTCTAATGAATTAAGTGAATTAAAAGGTATGAGAGAAAATCTTTGGAAAAGATACCATAGAGCAAAAACTGAAGAAAAGCAAACTCAAATACTTGCCGAAATAAATGATATACAACCTAAAATTAAAGAACTTCGTAAGTATGATAAGTATTGCAAAGAAATAACTAAAAGAGCTGAGGGCATACAAAACAATCTTAATAATTTTGATAAAGATATCCAAAAAGAAAAAGACAATTCTAGGAGTTTATAACCTAGTTTTGTCTTTTATATTATCGTTTTATTGCCCCTCCGTGACATTTTAGAACATAAACTTTCTTATCAGCTTTATAAATGGTTTCTTCACCTTCAAAATATTCTAAATCTCCAACAACTTTAAAACTATATTTATATTCACCATTTACATATTCTTTTGGACCTCTTACGGGAATTGTTTCATCACTTCCAACTTGCATAAGAGCAGGTCTTAATGCTTTGTCAACTGCCTCTTCACTTAAAGTTTGATCTAATGTTACTCCATAATAATTCATTCCCCAAATTGGTATATCATTTTCCTCGTAAACTACTTCTTCACCCATAAAATTAGTTCCACCAAAATAAGTATCATGATAAATCATATTGTTAGAACTATACTCATAGTCATGTGATCCATTTCTAGATGATTTTTGTTTTTCTACATTTTCATTTGCATAAGTTTGTTTTTTCGCTTCAATCAAAAATTCTCTTAAACTATCCATATTATTTCTTTCCTTCCTAAACATTTTGATTTTCTTTTTTAGCTTTTACCAATTCATCATGATAAAAGTAATTAATATAATTTATGTTGTTTTTATTACAATAACTATTGATTTCATTTGCTAGATTAGGCCAATAATCTTGATTGTTTTTTAAATAAATATCGATATACTTGTCATAATAATTAGGATATTTTTCTTTTATATAATTTAATATATAAGTTTTATAACTACCCCTTAAATTAAGATTTTCAAACCAATATTCATCTATATAATC
This sequence comes from Erysipelotrichaceae bacterium, assembly GCA_022772985.1. GTDB lineage: Bacteria > Bacillota_I > Bacilli_A > RF39 > UBA660 > RUG11198. Next base: position 3,181 of record JALEZJ010000028.1, read on the forward strand.
TTTAGACTCTTCTATTATTTTTTCCCATTCAGTAATATAAGGAAAAATTGGTGACATAAATAAAACTGTATAAATACCATTATTATGTAATTCTTTTAAAGTATTTAATCGTTCTTTTATGGTACTAGCATTATCCATATCTTTTCTAAAATCTTCATTAAGAGTATTAATTGACATACTAACAGATAAATTTTTTATTTGTTTTAATAAGTCTATATCTCTTAATATTAATTTTGATTTAGTAGAAATGGATAAGTAACAATCTGAATTAACTAATTGCTCTAAAATAGTCCTAGTTATTTTATATTCTTCCTCAAGAGGGTTATAACAATCAGTGACCGAAGATAGAAATACATTCTTTTTACTTATCTTTTTTAAATTGATTTTTTTATCGCATTTTTTAACATCTACAAACGTTCCCCAATCTTCAGTATGACCTGTAAAACGTTTCATGAATGAAGCATAACAATACTTACATCCATGTGGACATCCAACATAAGGATTTATAACATAATCACTTGCCGGAAGACTTGATTTAGTTAAATAGTCTTTTACATTAATATCTTTTATTATCATATAGAACCTCAATTTTATAATAGACTAAAATCTATATATTCGCCACTATCACAATGAGTGTAGAATTCTTGTACCGAAATATGATATTTTGGTTTTTTATATTCGTGTAATACCAAATTTTCATTTTCATATTGGTTATTTAATTCATAATTAATAAATTTGTCTCTAACCTCTAATAATAAATCTTTTTCATTATTGTATTCATATATTCCTTTAAATCTTTCCCATGAATGTTCAAACCAATAATATTTATTATTCTTTTTGTAAGTTAAAAAAGTATGTGTTGGACATCTATCACCATCGTAATGTACTATAAAATATGTTTTTATATCCCAATCATTTCCTTTAAAATAATTTCTTTCAAGTTCCACTTGATCCCAGCATACACCAACTTTATTAGATATTATTTCACTTGGCGATTGTAACATATAATCATTTGAAAATGTTTCATCAACAATTGTATGTTTCTTATTATACTTATCTAACCAACCATATTTTATTTCTTCCATTAAATCCATAATTTCTAAATCATCATAATAATTCCAAATATTAAGTTGTCCCTTGGCTTTTATAGGTTCTTTTAATGGTGTTACATTTTCTAAAACCCAAGCATACCTACCTTCTTCATATACACCACAAATATATTCTTGATAATTATTAATTTTTATATTTTCTACATACTCTTTTGTCATATAAATACAGTCAACTAAATTACACTTACAAATAATATTTCCAAAGTTTAATGATTTATCATCTACTAATGCCATTAATTCTTTGTTTTCTTTCCATTCTTTTGGAATTCGTGTAGCACTAGCATGAATATATAATTCGCCTCTATAATCAGTTTTCCAACTTCGCGTTTCAACTAATTTCTTATTTTCTTTTATTAGAGTTGCATAAGGTTCTGTTAAACTTAAAACTTTCATAAGACCTCCTTTTACTTTAATCCAATATAATTATCTTCGATATATGCTGGACATTTTTCGTATCCGCAAGCATTGTATATTGCATCAAATATTGGTTTTAATATTAATTCATCTTGTTTATCAAAATCTTCAACATATACGTTATCAATTAATAACATATCCCTATCTATATTCCCATAGATATCATAAAAACCACCACTATTTGGTATAGTAAACCCTTGGGCATTTAAAATTGAACATGAAATTATCATAGGAGTACTAATACCAAGAATACTATAATACTCTTTAACTTCTTTAAAATCAGAAATTACTTTATCTAAAAGTTGATATGCAAAAATTAAATCTATTACAGGATTAGGATGTACACTCGTCACAACGTATTCCTTTCTAAAAAAGTTGGTAGTTGCTTTTTCAATAATTCCGTTATTTTTATATATTGCAAATGAACTTCTTTCATTTTCTTTATAGTCCATTGCAACTCCATCTATGGTTATACGCTTAGAATATCCGTATCCTAATGCCATAGAATTTACTTTAGTCATTGCCATTTTTATATCATTTATTGATAAATGAGTAGTTTCATTTAATGAAGATAATGGAATATAATGGATAACAAAGATTGGCGAATTATTAATTAATTTATTGTACTTGTTTGCTATGATTTCGTAATATCTATTTAATTTAAATTCCTTAATTCTTTTTTCTAAATTAAGACCAGAATTAAATGAAATTCGCAATTCATTTACATCCATTTGATACTTTCCCTTACTATTTCTTGTATAAAATTTATTATGACCTTTATATTCTACTCTGTGAGGAGCAATTAAACTTTGTGGAATTCTAATTATTAGTATTCCTTTTCCTTTTTCTATTTCAATAATTTTATATTCAATATTTAAAATAATAGGTTGAATTGATTGCCTAATAAAGTCTTCTATTCTTCTTATTAAAACGTCATCGTTTTGATATTCGATACCAGCAATACTAACAGGTATTTTATCGATGCTATCTTCTTCAATCCCAAAAATAATATCGCCACCATTAGAATTCGCAAATGAAGATATATCTGCTAAAAATTCTTTTTTATCTGAATCTGTATCAATATGAAGTTCTCTCTTATAATCTAAATTCTTATTCTCGCATACGCCATTATCTATTAACGATTGTATATCTTCAATACTTATTTCATTTAAATTTTTATTAAAAAACATTGTAAAACCTCCCAACTAAATTCAAGAAAACCTCTAATAAGATTATACAATATTTTAGTGAAATTTACTATACAGCCATTGATTTTTAATAATAAAACATATATAATTCATTTAGTTGATTTAATCAAACAACTTTGGGAGTATAATTTTTCGAATATAAGTAAAGTTATCGCTCCATTTGAAATCAACTTACGAACCGATAATGGTTTGTAAGTTTTTATTTAGTTGTACTTATTAACCTACTTTCAAAAAGGACCATTACGAGTATAATTAACTCATAACAGTCCTTTCTTTTATTCTATAGAATTTATCATCTAAAATAATCACTTTTTATTCTGGTTTTAATGATTTTATCTTTGGGTCTTTTTTGCTTTGTTCTTGTGTTAAAATTCCATTAAAACATAATTCTTTATATTTATCGTTATATAATCCTTCAACCACTTCTGTTAGTTCCCAATCATATTTTTTTATTATTGGTTCAAACATTGGGAGTTTATAATCCGCAAGTGTTATTAATGGTTTTGTTGTTCCTAAAAATCTCATTGATTCTTCAATGATTGTTGTCCCAACTTTTTTGCCTCTACATTCATCTGATACATATAGAGTGCATATTTTTTGTTCTTCATCATCCTTTTTTAAACAAGCCATTGCAATTACTTCATCATTTTCTCTTACAAATAATATTTCTCCATTTGATGTTAATATTCTAGGTAATTGCTTCTTAAAGTACCATTCTTTATATTTGGAATAATCAGCACAAATAAAATCAGTAATTTCATAAATTTTAGTCGCTAACTCCATAAATTCATCATTGGATATTTTTCCAATGTATGATTTTAAACTCTCTACTTTTAACATATACCCCCCTTAGTCATTAAATTAGCTCTAATCTAATTCCTAATACCCCATATTCTTTTTGTTTTTCTTTCGTATAAAACTGTTCTAAAACCCCTATTAGTTCTTCTTTTGTCATTGATTTATCAGCTAGTATACTTATATCAAAGTCGTTAAACATATCTTCAAATGTATTGTATCTTAATAAACCAACAACTTTTGCTTTTAGTGTTTCTTTTTTTTCAGGCTCTTTTAAAAATTTTATTGTATCTCCTAATTTTATTTCGTGTTCCATTTTATCTCCTACTTTATCCATATTTTTATTTTGTTTTTCTATTAATTGGGTGTTTGTTTTTTCAATGGTGCCAATATCATAACATATCTTTTAGATAAATTAAAGGTTTTCTTTTTTTATTGGCAGAAATTTTTCTAAAGTTATTAGTAGTAATAATTTTTATCCATATATTAATTTTTAATGATTCCTAGTATTCCCTATTTTCTAAATATTTAAATACAGTATTTTAAACTTATAGACCATATTATTATTCATTCTCTAGTTTAAA
>JALEZJ010000039.1 GCA_022772985.1 Erysipelotrichaceae bacterium
AAACCAAATAATTGGACTTTTACTAATCCAGATAATATTGAATCAGTTACAATTCAAGGTAGAGTTCACTCTGGAAGTTGGGCTGTTAATTTAAAAGATGCTTCTGCAATTCAACAAACAATTCCAATAACGGGTTCTGGATGCTTTTATCGCTTATCTTTCTTCGCAAGAGGTGAAGGAAGTCAAGTTGGATTAACAGCAACCGTTGTATTTGAAACAACTACCGGTCCTGTTGATGGTGGTACTATTACTGTAAGACAACAAGATATTACGAATGCTAATAGAGAATTTGCTTTTTACCAACTTGTTACTTCTGCATCACCAGCTAATGTAACTGGAATTACAATCAAATTCTTAATAAGCGCTGATGGTGAGCAATCATTAGACTTAGATGATGTATCGTTAACAGTTATCTAAATATTTATTCATTGAAAAATCTTTTTAGCTATTAAAAATGATATATGTTAAGAGTAAAAATACTTTCATATATCATTTTCTTTTTATTTAATTTCTATTCCGATTGGGCAATGATCACTACCTAATACTTCTTTATAAATCATTGTATTAGTTATTTGATGGATAAATCTTTTGGAAACAAGAAAATAGTCAATACGCCAACCAATATTTTTTTCTCTTACTCCCTTCCTATAACTCCACCAAGTATATGCATCTGTTTTTTCTTTATTGTAATAACGAAAAGTATCTATTAAACCACTATCTAGTAATTCTGAAAACTTTTCTCTTTCTTCATCTGTAAATCCGGCATTTCCAATATTTTGCTTCGCATTTTTGATATCCATTTCTGTATGAGCAACATTAAAGTCACCACAAATAATTACAGGTTTGTCTTTCTCTAATTTCATTATGTATTCTTTAAAACATTCTTCATAACGCATCCTAGAATCCATTCTTTCTAGATTTCTTTTGACATTAGGGACATAGCAATTTACTAAATAAAAATTATTAAATTCTAGGGTGATGTTTCTACCTTCTTGATCATATTCAACTTCTCCTATTCCATATTTTACTGATATGGGTTTTATTTTGGTATAAATTAAAGTGCCTGAATACCCTTTTCTTTTGGCTGGGAATAAATATTCATAATATCCGGATGGTGAAAAGTCATATTGGTCTTTTTCTGCTTTTACTTCTTGGAGACAGACTATATCAGCATTTTCTTCCTCAAAAAAATTTGCAAATCCTTTTTTAAGACAGGCTCTAAATCCGGCAACGTTCCATGAGATTAATTTCATTTTTGTTTTTCCTCCTTCTTTGTGATTACTTCTCTAAATGGTTGAAAAGCAGTTGGAATGGCATAAGTATATTCTAAATCTTTCTTTGTTACCCATTTGTAGTTTTCCATACTTTCTATATTTTTTAATTCAATTATATAAGAGGTCATATTCCATTTTTTATGAGTAAAGATATGAGTATTCATAGGTCCTTTTGAGATAGAATTAAATGCTATGTTTTGTTCTTTTAAATATTCTTTCAATTGAATAGAGGATAGATTTTTATTTATCACGGGAAAAGCCCATAAATTATTTAAAAGTGTTTCTTTTGTTCTTTTATAGATAGCATACTTATTTTGATAGTGATAAATTAATACTGTATAATCTTCTTCTTTTTTATCTTTTTTCTTTGCTTTTACAGGTAAGTTTGAATAAGTATTATTCTTTTTAGCAAGGCAATCCTTTGCTAAGGGACAGATTTCACATTTTGGTAATCCATTTGGAAGACAGATTGTTTCTCCTATTTCCATCAAACCTTGATTAAAACTACCACTTTCTGTTGGAACAAATTGCATTAGTTCATCACGAATGGCCTTTTTTGTTTTAGGATCATCCACATTTCTTTTATCATTATAAAATCTAGCATATACTCTTAAAACATTCCCATCAATGGTTACTTGGGGTTCATTAAAACAAATCGAAGAAATCGCACTAGCAGTATATTCTCCAATACCGGGTAATTTGATGATTTCCACATAAGTTGTGGGAAAGTTTCCTTGATAGTTTGAAATGATTTCAATTGCTGCTTTTTTTAGATTTTTTGCTCTATTATAATATCCTAGTCCTTCCCATAATTTTAACAGTTTATCTTCTTCTATATTAGCAAGTGTTTCAATATCGGGAATTTCATTCATAAAACGATGATAGTAATTCATTACGGCTTCTATTCTAGTTTGTTGAAGCATGATTTCAGATATCCAGACATGATAAGGATCCTTATCGTGACGCCATGGAAGGTTTCTTTTATTTTCATTGTACCAGTTGACAATTAATTCTCTATTATTTTTCATTTTATCTACTTTCTTTCTAAATTCGAATTCGTGCTTGAATCTCTATATTTCTTTCATTTAGGCATTATAATTTTTTAGAAATCCTATATAAACTGGGGTAATATTTTTTAAATGAAGAAAATCTTCTGGGGTTACAATATCGGGAAGATTGGTTTTTATGTTGGATTTTTCTAGAACATATTTGATGAATTCGGCACAGTAGAAGCCATTTTTTTGAGTAACTTTTAAGTTTAAGGCAACACTAAATAAGCCTAGGGCATTAAATTTATAATTGTTTCTTTTTCTTGTAAAATATTTCATTAGTTTTTTTATTTTTTTATATTGTTCTTCTGTTACTTCTAAGCAAAGTATTTTAGTTTTTGTTTTCTTAAATCTTTTGAAAGTTCCATAATGAGGTGACTCTTGAACAAAACCTCCAATAAAAGCATTATAGGGATGAAGTCTTCCAAAAGAGTACATTTGTTTTAAGTCTTTATCTAGTGAAATGGAGACATGAGTATATTCATGTTTTTTTACTATCTTTATTGTTTTTGATAAAAGACTACCACTATGGGTTAAAATGATGTAAATTTGTTTCATATTACTACGTTTCTCTTTCTATCATATAAATATGGAAAAAGTTTACTAATCTCAAGTAAACTTTATTTTTCTAATTCTTCTTCAATTCTAATTAGTTGGTTGTATTTACAAATTCTATCGGTTCTAGACATAGAGCCTGTTTTGATTTGTCCTAGGTCAAGACCTACTGCTAAGTCAGCAATCGTTGTATCTTCCGTTTCTCCACTTCTATGGGAAATAATTGTTTTGTATCCATGTTGTCTTGCTAATTCAATTGTCTCCAATGTTTCTGTAATGGTACCAATTTGATTTACTTTTAATAGAATTGCATTTCCGGCATGTTTTTCGATTCCCATTTGAAGACATTTTTTGTTGGTTACAAACAAATCATCTCCAACTAATTGAATTTTATCTCCTAATCTTTCTGTCACTTTAGTAAATCCTTCCCAATCATTTTCATCTACTGGATCTTCAATAGAAATAATTGGATATTTATTTACTAATTCTTCATAGAAATCAATTAGTTCATCAGTGGTTAGGCTTCTTCCTTCTCCAACTAATTCATATTTTCCATCCTGATAGAATTCACTAGCAGCAACATCTATGGCAATGCAGACATCTTTTCCAGGAGTATATCCTGCTTTTTGAATAGCTTCCATGATTAATTCGAATCCTTCGGTGTTCGATTCTAGGTTTGGAGCAAATCCTCCTTCATCTCCTACTCCGGTTGCTAGTCCTTTGCTATTTAAAACTTTTTTTAGATTATGGAAGACTTCTGCTCCTACTCTAACTCTTTCTTTGATCGTGTCACGCATTGGAATAATCATAAATTCTTGGAAATCTAATTTATTATCGGCATGTGCTCCTCCGTTGATAATATTCATCATTGGTCTAGGTAAGGTAGTACCATTACCAATATATTTATATAATGGAAGTCCTTTGTTCAAGGCACTTGCTTTCATGGCAGCCATTGAAATTCCTAGTATTGCATTCGCTCCATATTTTGATTTTGTTTCTGTTCCATCTGCTTCAATCATAGCATAGTCTAGAGTCTTTTGATCTTCAGCATCCATTCCTACTACTAAATCTTTTAATGGACCATTGACATTAGCAACTGCATTTAAAACACCTTTTCCCATGAACCGATCGCCACCATCTCTCATTTCTAAGGCTTCTCTTTCTCCTGTTGACGCTCCACTTGGTACGGCAGCTCTACCCATTACTCCATTTTCTAAAATTACATCTACTTCTACGGTTGGATTTCCTCTAGAATCTAGGATTTCTCTACCGATTACATTTTTTATTTTCATATTTCATCCTCTTCTTTCTATATGTTTATTTTATCATAAAAAAATACTTATAGAGAATTATTTCTTTTTAGTTTATTAGATGATGGTATATTTTGGGACAGTTGACATTTGGGTGTAAAATTATTATAATCTTAAATATAGAAATGAGTGATTAATGATGGAGAGTTTAGTTAGTTTTTTTGTATATTTATTTGGTGGAATTAATAAGGATATTGTCATTTTTATTATTTCTTTAATGCCAATTTTAGAACTTAGAGGAGGACTTTTGGCTGCTAGTCTTTTACATGTAGAGTTTATTCGAGCAGTGATTATTTGTTTGATTGGAAATGTCTTACCTATTCCTATTGTTTTACTTTTTTTAGAGAAAGTATTGGAAATATTAGGAAAATGGAGTGTTACTAAAAAAATTGTTACTTGGTTAGAGAAGAAAGTAGACTCTAAAAGAGAACAAATTGATAAATATGGATATTGGGGTCTTGTTTTATTTGTTGGAATTCCTTTACCTGGGACAGGTGCTTGGACAGGATCTTTACTGGCAGTAATGCTTGGACTTAATAAAAAGAAATCATTTTTATGTATTTTGCTTGGTGTAGCATTAGCAGCAGTGATTATGAGTATTTTATCTTATGGAATTTTAGGAAGTCTATTATAAGACTTTTTTCTTTTAGATTTACCTAAAAGAAAAGAAAGTTTTAATTTTAATTAGGCTTTCTTTTCTTTGGTATTTCTATTGAAGTATGTTATATAACTAAAAAAATCAATTAAATTTATGGTTTTTCTAAATTATACTATATTTTGATTGTTTTTGAAGAACACTTATAAGGCTTTTTTTCATCAGTTAAGCCAGTTAAATAGTCAATACTAGTATTGAAATATATAGCCAATTTTATTAAAGAATCAACGGGAATACTCAAATTTCCTGTTTCATATCTGGAATATGTTGTTTGGGAGCAACTTAATATTTCAGCAATTTCACGTTGACTTAAATCTTTATCTTCTCTTAAATTTCTAATTCTTTCCATATATAACCACTCTCGCTAAAATCATTTTAAAATATGAGAAAGAAGCATATTAAAATCTATGCAATATTTGCATAGATTAATTTTTCTTATTAGAAATTCCAACAATATAATCAATACTTACTTTGTAAAATTTTGCTAATTTTTTAAGGATATCAATAGGAACATTTAAGTTCCCTGTTTCGTATCTGGAATATGTTGTTTGGGAACATCCTAATATATTAGATAGTTCCTGTTGCGTTAAGTCTTTATCTTCTCTTAAATCACGTATACGATTCATAGTTATCACCAATAACATTGTATATTATGCGTTTGTCGCATATTGACTTTTATGCAATATTCGCATAAAATAATATAAGGTGAATATAATGGATTTAATAAAAATGTATTCAGATTTGATTATCACTCCGTTAGAAAAAGAAGTAAAGAAATTAAGAGTTAAAGTGTATAGTAAAAAAATTTCTTTTACTAGAAAAGCTGATAAAGAATACTTAAATAAACTAGAAAATTTATTATTTGAATATTACGAAAAATTTTCTATATTTGTAGATGAAGAAATAGATTTTTGTAATAAAACTAATAAAAATACATAAATCATTTGATTAACTTATGTATTTTTTGTTTTTTTACTATCTATTTCTTTTAATCTTTATAGTCAAAAAATGTATAGCGAAAGATATTATATTCTAGTTTTTGGAAATTTTATTTCTCAATTATTACTTTTTTTTTAATCTATTCTTTATATTAATAATATCTTCTAAATAGTTTGGTTCTACTTGTCTTACATCATCTAATTCACTAGGACTACCACTGGTGAAGTATTTTAAGAATATAAATTTGAAATTCATCCATTCACTAATGCCGTTAAAGTATTTGATGATGTCATTGATTTCTTCTTCATTTTCTTCATAAGTTCCTTGACCAGTTAAGATTAAATATAGTTCTTTTCTTTCAAAATAACCATGATGATAGAAGGGATTTAATCTATCAATTACATTTTTTAATAGTCCGGTGATTCCACTCATATAAAGGGGACTTGCTATAATAATCTTGTCAGCATTCCTTAATTTTGGATAAATAGATTCCGTCATATAATCATTTAAGATACAGTACTTATCTAATTTATTACTGCAATTATCACAACCTAGGCAGTATTTTATGTCTTTATGAGACAAAGATATTAATTCATCTTGTTCTGTCATAATATCTTTTAGAATATGATAGCAATTTTTTTCTCTGTTACTTCCGTTTATTAATACATTCATTTTGTCACGTATAATCTAATTATGTGATTTTTTCACATATATTAGAAACTCCTTTCTTTATAATTTGTATTATAACTATTTGGAGTTATAATATCTAAGTACTGTGGATTTGTATCTATTTTTTTACAGCTTTGACTGGTTGGAA
>JALEZJ010000059.1 GCA_022772985.1 Erysipelotrichaceae bacterium
AAATAAAAGTCCATAAATTGTCATAATTAGAATATCAATTAATTTATATTTTTTTCCTCTAATATCTCTAGGATCTTCTAATACCTCAAATCTTTCAAATAAATTCACAATAACCAACTTCCTTACTACATAAGTTGATTAAACCTTATTCATTATATTTTATAAACAACTTTACATAAAAAATGTACAATTTTTAAGCGATTGCCATATAGTATTTATTTTAAATTTTTTTTGGCCTGAAAAATGGTCTTTTTGTCGTGTCTTAAAATATAAGGATTTGAGAAGAAAAAAATTTACAAATTATTTTTTCTCCTAATTTGTAAATTTTTGAACATTTAAATTTTTTAGTATAAATTTTTAATTGACTTTTTTTAAGTGCTAATATTTAGTTTATCTTTGTATATTTGATAGCAAGATTATCGAATCATGAATCATTCTTTCTTGGCAATTGATAATTTTATGATTTAACATCCATTACCTGAAACACATGCACCAGAGGCATCAAAGGTATAGGAAGCACCATCAATTGTACAAGTTGCACTCGTAATGATTCCACCATCTGGTCCATTAGTACATTGATTATCCCAATTTCTTCCATAATACCATACTCCATCTAGTTTAAACCATCCTGTCGACATCCATCCGTCTGTACCAAACCAATGCCAATAATATTTAGAACGAGTACTGTCATAAATATAGGCCCAAATATTTTCAAGCTTTGCTCCAGTGGTATAACCACTATTAGCAATGTCTGTGCCATTGCCAAAACATGCATTTGTATTTGCGGTTACACATTTATAATAAAATCTTGTAGAACCATCTGTTTCTATACGCCATCCTGTCCATATTCCACCACTATTTATATGAAACCATCTATATGTAGAGTCACCATTGCTGATAGGAAGATATAAATCTCCTTGTGGTTTGTTTCCGTTTTCGTCAAACCACCACCAAACTCCAGAAAATGACCACCATCCATATTTATAAGTATTAATAGTAAATGTATAAGAACCATATTTAACAGTGGCTACATACCTTATTCCACTACTCTCACTGGAATTTGTTGTAGTTCCTGTTACATAACTAGTACCGTCAATAGTTTGACTTGATCCATCTGCATAAGTTAATTTTAATGTTATGCCTGCACTATTAAATGACTCATTTGAATAATATGTGGTTTTCGTTGGACCACTCGCCAGTGTAACATTTGTTAAATTGGCTGTCCAGTGTGCATAAAGTATGTGATTACTTGCTGTACTAACCGTACTGCTAGAGGTAATATTAGTTCCACCACTTGTTGCTGTGTACCATCCGTTAAAGGTGTAGTCTGTTCTCGTTGGCGTTGGTAATGTGCCATAACTACTTCCATATGTTACAGTCTTTAAAATTTGAGAAGTGCTTCCACCGTTCGCATCAAACTTTACAGTATAAGTATTTGCAGTACATTTTGCATATAATGTAATATTTGCCGTAGGTGTATAAGTCGCACCTGAACTATAATCTGTTCCACTTCCATCTGATTTGGTATTCCATTTACAGGTATAACCCGGTTTGGATATTGTAGACAATGTAGTACTTTTACTTGTCCATTGAGCATATAAAGTAATTGTTGCTGTTGGTAAATAAGTTGCTCCAGCAGTACCTATTAATGTTCCGCCACTTGTTGCTGTATACCAACCCTTAAAGGTATATTCCACCGTATCTGTTGTTTTCCCAATTGATGCACCTGTAGAATTTGAATTATATGTGATTGTATATTTTCTACTAGGAGTACCTAAAGTTACAGAATTTTGATTATAACTTGCTGTTAAAGTAGTACTTCCAGCTCCAAAAGTAAACGTTTGGGTTGTTGTTGCTATTGGGGTATTAGTAGTAATAGAACCTGCTCCTTCTTTTCCCCAACCCATAAATGTATAATCAGAAGTTGCTGTAGCATTAGAAATTGTTCCCCCGTTGGGATTAAAAGTTACTTTATAACTAGATGGTGGTGTTGGAACAACTATCGATTTCGTAGTACCATAATCTTGTTTGATAGTACTATCAGATGTTGTATTATTCCAAGTACCACCGTTTGGCTTTACTGTTAAGGTATATTGATTAACCGTGCAAATGGCGTACATAGTAATTGACGCTGCACTAGTTGCACTTGGTGTATAACTTACTCCACTATTATAATTCGTTCCACTTCCATCTGATTTGGTATTCCATTTACAAGTATATCCTGTTTTTGTTACTGTTGGTAAATTAAAGGCTACTGGGGTCCAGGTTGCTGTTAATGTTACTGTACCACTAGTATCTCTTAAATTTTTAAAATAGGTATTTTGAATTGCGTTTCCTGACCAGGAAGCAGTTGGATTTGTAGAAGTACCTGTTCTAGCGTTACTTCCTAATCCTGCACTAGAACTAGATGTCCAACCAGCAAATGTTTGAGCTTTTGAAGTTGCTGAGCCAATGGTTGCCCCTGTTGAATTTGCATTTCCTGTTACTGTTACGGTTTTCGTTGGATTAGAGATTTGAACATCCGTATCATAAGTTCCACTCGTTGGTGCATTCGTACCTTTCGTTCCTCCATTGTATGCATAAGCAATGGTATAAGTATTTGCTGTACATATTGGATATAAAGTAAGATTTGCTGAAGTAGTAAATCCTGTTTTTCCAGATGCATAACTAGTTCCACTTCCGTCTGATTTAGTATTCCATTTACACGTATAACCTGGCCTTGTAATTGTTGCTAATGTTGTACTTCCTGCCGTCCATTGTGCATATAACGTTTCAGATGCCGTAGGCGCGTAACTTCCACCATTAGTTGCTCTCTTTGTTCCTCCGCTAGCTGCTGTAAACCAACCATTCATCGTATACTCAACTTTTCCAGTCGAAGCACTGCTAGTTGCTCCTGTACCATTCACATTATAAGTAATGGTATAACTTCTAGTAGAAGTAGCAGTTGCTGTACTATTGGCTGTACCATTATAAGTAGCAGTTAAAGTACCATTGCCAGCACCAAAAGTATAAGTTTGTGTTGCTGTTGCAACTGGCGTATTAGAAGTGATAGTTCCACTTCCGGCATTTGACCAACCAGCAAATGCTCTATAAGCTTTCGTTGAAGTTGGAGTGGTTCCACCATTACCATTATAACTAATTGTATAGTAAGCAGTAGGATTTGGCACTTCTATTGATTTCGTAGTACCATAAATTTGTTCGATAGTACTATCAGATGTGCTACCATTCCAAGTACCACCATTTGGTTTTATTGTTAAGGTATAACTATTAATGGTGCACTCTGCATACATGGTGATAGAAGCTGCACTAGTTGCACTTGGTGTGTAACTTGCTCCACTATTATAACTTGTTCCATTCCCGTCTGATTGGGTATTCCATTTACAGGTATAACCTGGCTTTGTTACTGTTGGTAAGTTAAAGGCTACCGCTGTCCAGGTTGCTGTTAATGTAACCGTTCCACTTGTATCTCTTAAATTTCTAAAGTATGTATTTTTAATTGCGTTTCCTGTCCAGGAAGCAGTTGGACTTGCAGAGGTACCTGTTTTTGCATTACTACCTAATCCAGCACTAGAACTTGATGTCCAACCAGCAAATGTTTGAGCTTTACTTGTCGCGCTTCCTACAGTTGCTCCGGTTCCATTTACATTACCTGTAACTGTTACAGTTTTCGTTGGGTTAGAAATTTGGACATCGGTATTATAAGTTCCACTTGTTGGTGCATTCGTTCCTTTCGTTCCACCATTATATGTATAAGCGATTGTATATGTATTGGCACTATAATTTGCTACTAAAGTACCATTTCCCGCTCCAAAGCGATATATATAATCTTCCTGGTAAGGATAAAAAGTAGAAGTAGTATCAGTAATTACAATATTTTTTATATCAAAATTCATACTAACAGTTTGATTAATTAAATTACTTGTATAAATTTCAAATAAAGGATTTATAGTTACATTAGTATTTCCATTAGAAGAGGGAATTGTTGTTCCATCCCAGGTCCTAGTCATTGTGTATTCAATCCATCCCTTATTAACAGCAGATGAGCTAACACTAACTGCTACCCTTCCAGTGGAACTATAATCATTTGAAACGCAAGCATGCCTTAAATCTAAATTACCTCCTGTTAGCGCGTTGACTCTAATCCATACTGATATTTTATACGTATGCCCACTTGTAAAAGTGTAATTTGGATATTTAATGTTATACCAAGTATTAGATGTAGGACTAGATGATACAGAATAATTTGTATAAAGAGTTCCATCTGAATCTGTTTTTAAAGTTTCAGTAAAACCGAACTTACTATTTGATTTACCAGAAGAAATTCCAGTCATCAAGGTTCCATTCCCACTTAA
Organism: Erysipelotrichaceae bacterium; assembly: GCA_022772985.1. Taxonomy (GTDB): domain Bacteria; phylum Bacillota_I; class Bacilli_A; order RF39; family UBA660; genus RUG11198. The sequence goes on from JALEZJ010000059.1 coordinate 4,353, forward strand.
AGACCAATTATTTAGAGTATAACCTACCTTTGAAACTGGTAATAGACCATAAGTAGTATTATAATTTTGGCTAACAGTAGTATTGGTTGTTGTTCCGTTATATGAACCGCTACTAGGGTTTATTGTTAATGTATAACTATTAA
>JALEZJ010000061.1 GCA_022772985.1 Erysipelotrichaceae bacterium
GGCTTATTAAAGTTGATTTTAACTTAATTTTATAGTAAACTAAATTCAGTTGAAATCTAAGAAAATTAAATTAAATTATAAATTAGTGCTTAAAACTATTGATTCTTAAGGGAAACCCCAACGAAAAAAACTCATACAAAATTAAAAAAACACTTGAATATTATGTCGAAAAACAGTATAATTAATTAGACATATAATGAAAGATCTAATATATCATATTTAGGGGGGAATATTGTGAATATGAGAGTAGCAGAACTAAATTATGCAAATCAAGAATTTGCGAATGAATTAGTTCCAATTAGAAGGTCTAACTATAAAAGAAGTGTGAAAAAGGGAATAGAGAAAGTAGCAAAACGAATACTAGATATTTGTGGAGGATTAGTTGGAGTTATTGGCTTAATTCCATTGACTATTGCCATTTGGATAGCCAATCGAGTAGTAGGAGATAATGGGCCAGTTTTTTATATACAAGAAAGAATTGGTAAAAATGGAAAATTATTCAAAATGTACAAATACCGTTCAATGGTAGTTGGTGCAGATGAAAAACTAGAAAAATATTTATTAGAAAATGAGGAAGCAAGAGAAGAATATAAGAAATATAAAAAATTGAAAGAAGACCCAAGAATTACAAAAGTAGGGAAATTTATTCGTAAAACTAGTATAGATGAATTTCCTCAATTTATTAATGTCTTAAAAGGTGATATGAGCTTAGTAGGACCACGACCTTATTTACCTAGAGAAAGAGAGGATATGAAATATTTTTATCCTTATATTATTGAGAGTAAACCAGGGATTACAGGATTTTGGCAGATAAGTGGTAGAAGTGAGGTTACATTTGAAGAAAGATTAAATATGGATTTTACATATTTTAAAATTAAAACTTTGAAATTAGATATTAAGGTTTTGGTAAAAACTTTGATGAATGTAGTGAAAAAAGAAGGAGCAATATAAAAAAGTGAAGGATAACAATAAAAAAAATCTGTTAATATATGCTCACTATTATATCCCAGATGTAGCATCTACAGGGCAGATTATAAAAGAATTGGCTGAAGGAATGCTAGATAAATTTAATATAACTGTCATCTGTGTTGTACCATCTTATACTGGAATAATAGAGAAAAAATATAAAACTCAAAAATACTATAGAGAAAATATAAATGGTGTTGATATTATTAGAATAAGAGTACCAGAGTTTACTAAAAGTAGCAAGAAAAGTAGGATAAAAAACATAATTATTTACTTTTTTGGAGCAATTTTTGCTACTTTTAAGGTCGAAAAACAGGACTATGTTTTTTCTATATCACAACCTCCAATTTTAGGAGGAATGTTGGGTGTTTTTGGAAAATGGATAAAACATGCAAAATTTATTTATAATATTCAAGATTTTAATCCAGAGCAGACTATGGCAGTTGGATATAGTAAAAATAAATTAATTATGAATTTAATGATGTTTTTAGATAAATTTAGTTGCCGTAGAAGTAATTTAATTATTACTGTAGGCAGAGATTTAGTCGAAACAGTTAATAAACGATTTCATAATAAAAAAGTACCAAAAACAGTTTTAATAAATAACTGGATAGATGAAAAGCAAATTTATCCATTAAAGAAAGATAATGAAAAAGTAAAAGAATTCAAGAAAAAATATAATTTAGAAAATAAATTTATTATTATGTATTCAGGCAATATTGGTTTATATTATGATTTAGAGAACATTTTCAAAGTTATAGAAAAAATAATACCAGGAACAAAAACAAGTGATGGTAAAGAAGTAGTATTTGCATTTGTAGGAGCAGGAACAAGTCTAGAAAATCTAAAAAGATATAAAGAAGAAAAAAATATGGACAATGTAGAGTTTATTCCATATCAAGATAAAAAAGATTTGATATATAGCTTGAATGCAGCAGATGTTCATTGGTGCATAAATGCTAAAGGAATAAAAGGGGTTTCATGTCCATCAAAATATTATGGGATTGCTGCGGTTGGAAAGCCAATATTAGGAGTATTAGAAGAAAATACAGAAGTTCGTTTTCTTATAGAAGAAACTAAAGGAGGGTTAGTATCAAATCCAGGTGATTATGATGCTATTGAAAAAAACATTAATTGGTTCATAAATTGCTTTTAAGGCGACACGA
>JALEZJ010000075.1 GCA_022772985.1 Erysipelotrichaceae bacterium
ACAAGTATTAGTATTATCTATTTTTTCAGATAAGAAATTATTATTGTTATCTTTTGTTATAATGATATATTTTACTGTTGGATAGTTTTCTTTTAGTTCTTTTTTTAGTAATCCTTTATTAATTAAGGTATCTATAGAGACACAGCTATAACTTTTGTTTGTATTTTCTTCATCTATTTGCCAAAGAACGTCATTTGGGTTTTCTTCTATGTAGATACGAGCGGTTGTTTTGATGTTGGCGATTGCTAATTTTTCACTTTTTTCTTTTGAAGTATTAATGGTACTTATTATGTAGTAACTAGAAATTCCTGGAATTAGACTGATAATAAGGATGGTAGCTAGTAGTTCTATTAAGGTAAATCCTTTTTTATTACACTTATTTTTTGTCATTTTTTGTCCTTTTTATTCTGGTATTACTAATTCTAAGCTATAGGCTTCTCTTAGGTCTATGTCGATGGCGTTTCCAGTTTCTATTTCATCTTGTGGTTTTAATTCTTGACTAATACTAGGAGATATATTGGCTAGAATGTTGTTATTTTTATCTTTTATGATAATTTCATATTCTTCTAACTTAATTGTTTGATTTGTTTTATTTATGATTTTATAGGTGAGTAGTGAATAAGTACCATCGTAAGAGCATTTGATATCTGTGAAAATAATATTATTTATATTTTTTTCTTCTGTTATTTGAGGGTTATTGTTGTATTCTACTGTTTCATTTTGGGTGGATTCTTGTATAGAGGTATTTTTTTCTTTTTGTGGATTGTATAATATTTTTACTATTATGATTCCAAGTATTAGAATGATAATTCCTGCTATTTTTTTCTTTTTCATTGATTATCGACTCCTTTACTATTATTTTTATTATATTTCTTATTTTATCATAATTTTGGGGCTTATTCAATGCTGGAGTTGCATTTTTAAGGGAAATATTTTATAATAATATTAGGTGATAATTATGATAAGTAAGTTAAATAGAAATGGTTTTACATTGGTAGAATTATTGGCGGTCTTAGTTATTTTGGTTGCTATTATGGGAATTGCTATTCCTTCTATTTCTTCTTCTTTAGAGAGGACAAAAAATCAACAGAATGAATCTAGGTATAAGGTATTAGAATCAGCTGCAGAATTGTATGTTACTGATCATAAGAATGCTATTTATCAAAATTTAGGAGTTGCAACTTCTTGCTATATTGTGATTGGAGATTTGGGGGATTATTTGTCTAAAGAGGAAATGAAAGATTCTGATAATCAAGATTTAAGTGGAAATTATATTATTTTTACGAAACCTAATGATTATAAGTATTCTACTACTAATGGTAGTTATAGTCCTTGTTGATAATTTTATTTTTTTGTTTGGTGTTATTAAATTTTTATGGTAAGATTTCAATAGAAGAGGAGATGAAGTGGATGAAAAAAGTATTATTATGTATTTTGGATGGTGTAGGGTTATCTGAGGAGCATTATGGGAATGCTTTTTTGAATGCTAATACGCCATGTATCGATAAATTGATGGAACAATATCCTCATTCTAAGCTAAGTGCTAGTGGTGAGTTGGTTGGACTTCCAGTAGGTCAGATGGGAAATAGTGAAGTAGGGCACATGAATATCGGAGCTGGGAGGATTGTATATCAGCCTTTGGGTTTGATTAATGCTAAGATTCAGGATGAGTCTATTTATTCTAATAAAGTACTTTTAAGTATTTTTGATCAGGTAAAGAAGAATGATAGTAAACTTCATATTATGGGACTTTTAAGTGATGGTGGGATTCATTCTCATATTAATCATTTTTTGGCATTATTAGAGATGTGTAAAAGAGAGAATATTAAGCGAGTTTATTTTCATATTTTTATGGATGGTAGGGATACAAGTCCTTATTCTGGTGAAAAGTATATTCGTCAGTTAGAGGATAAAATCAAAGAGTTATCTTTAGGAAGTATTGCTACAATTAGTGGTAGGTATTATGCTATGGATCGAGATAATAATTATGATCGAGTAAAACTTGCTTATCAGGTGATTGTTCAAGGAATTGGACCGTGTTATGATACGGCACTTGATGCGTGGGGTGAGAATCAAAAGAAGAATATTACAGATGAATTTATTGTACCTGCAGTTATTGATAAAGAGGGAATGGTAGAAGGACATGATGGTATTATTTATGTGAATTTTAGACCAGATAGGATAAGAGAATTGGCATCTAGTTTGACTAATTCTAAATTTCAGGGGTTTGAGTGTGAGTTTTTAGAAGATGTGAAAATGGCAACAATGATGCCTGTTAGTGAGGAAGTCGTTAGTACACCAGCTTTTCATTTGGATGATTTGGTTCATACTTTGGGTGAATATGTTAGTACTAAGGGAATTCATCAACTTCGAATTGCAGAGACAGAAAAATATGCTCATGTTACATATTTCTTTGATGGTGGTGTGGAGAAAAATTTAGAAAATTGTTGTCGTAAATTGATTCCATCTCCTAAGGTTGCTACGTATGATTTAAAGCCTGAGATGAGTGCTTATGAGATTACGGAGGAATTATTTCATCAGATTAAGAGTAATCGCCCAGGAATGATTATTTTGAATTTTGCGAATGGAGATATGGTAGGGCACACTGGTAATTATGAAGCAGCAATTTGTGCGGTAGAAACCTTGGATAAGTGTTTAAAGAAGATTGTTTCAAAAGTAGATTTGAAGGAATATACGATTATTATAACTGCTGATCATGGAAATTGTGAAGTTATGCTCAATAAAGATGGAACAATTCATACTCAGCATACGACTAATTTAGTACCATTTATTGTACTGGATAAAAATTTAAAAGTTCGAGATGGGAAACTTGGTGATATTGCGGTTACTATTTTGGATATCATGGGATTAGAAATTCCTAAAGAAATGACTGGAAATAGTTTGATTGTGAGGAAATAAAGTGGAAAAATTTCTAAAAAAGATAAATCAGGATATTGAGAATTTGAGAGTAGTTCAATATGAGGAACATGAGTTAAAATCTGATTGCCAGTTTCTTTCTTTAAAAGAAGGTTTTTATCAATTGAATAATGGTGAAGTGATTCGAAGGGAGAGTGTTGTTTCTGGAAATGGAAATGCAGTTTGCATTTTTGCGGTTACTAAAGATAAAAAAATATTAGTAGTTATTCAACCTAGGGTAACACTTCCTACTAAAGAAAAAGTAAATATTGAACTTCCAGCTGGTTATGTGGAAGAGGGGGAGAATACAGTTCAAGCTGGAATGCGGGAATTAGAAGAAGAAACTGGTTATGCTTCTGATAATGTTATTTTAATGGATAGTTATTATACGTCCCTTGGAGCAAGTGGGGAGAGAATTGATTTATTACTAGCATTAGATTGTGTAGAGGTAGGAAAACAACATTTGGATAAGGATGAATTTGTTCTTTATGAAGTTGTTACTTTAGAAGAATTTAAATTATTATTAGATTCTAATTATATTATGGATGTAAATGCTAGACTGGGTTATTATTGTTATTTAAATCATTTGATGAAAGAAGGTTGTTCATGAGAAAAAGGATGAGAATAAGATGGGGAAGGGTTCTAACTTTAATTGCTTTTCTTATGATTATAGTAGGAGGAACTATTATGTATCGTGAAAATATTTTAAAAGATAAGGAAAATGCTACAAAAAAGGAGGAACCTTCTTTAAATGAAGAAAAAGAAAATGAATCTAATCTTTCTAATCAAGCGAATGTTGATTTAGAGCGAGCACCTAGTAATCACCGTGATTTTCAAGCTTTAGAAGATGGTAAATATTTAACTGATAATGGTTATACTTTGGTAATTGAAAATGGTGTTGCTTCTGTTGATGGGCATTTGATTGTTAATAAGACTTATTCTGTACCAGAAGATTATCTACCAAAAGATCCTTGGGAAGCTGTTACTTTAGAAAGATGTATTAATTGTTTAGAAAAGGAAGTAATGAGTGCTTTTCAATTAATGAGGGGCGATGCAACTAGTATAGGATTAAATATTTATATTGCTAGTGGTTATCGTGGTTATACGTATCAAGAGAAGTTATACAATAATTATAGTGCTGTTTCTGGGATAGAAAAGGCAGATACTTATTCTGCAAGACCTGGGCATTCTGAACATCAGACAGGATTATGTTTTGATTTGAATAGTGTTGAGGATTCTTTTGCTAGTACGGATGAAGGAAAATGGATTCAAGAAAATGCTTATTTATATGGATTTGTTATTCGTTATCCAAAAGGGAAAGAGGATATTACAGGATATCAGTATGAGTCTTGGCATTTGAGATATGTTGGAGAGGAATTGGCAGAGGAATTATATAATCAGGGAGATTGGATTACTTTAGAAGAATATTATGGTATTAGCAGTAGTTATTAGGATATCAAATGGTTAGCTGTGGTAGCTAGCTTTTTTTAGAAAAAATTGATTGTATCTTTAGAAAGGGTGAGGTATAATATTATTAGAAAGGAAGGGAAAAGATGAAGAATGAATTTTTAGCTAAGGTTTTTAGATGGTTTGGAATTGGGCTACTAGTTACATTTATTGTAGCTTATTTTACTAGTACTAATCTTACTTTGATTAATTTTGTATTTAGTGGTGCTTATTGGGTAATTTTTCTTTTGGAGTTAGGTCTTGCTATATGGCTTGGGGCTAGAATTCGAAATATGTCTAGTGGTCTTGCGAAAGGGTTATATCTTGGGTATAGTGCTTTGACAGGATTAACATTTTCTTCTATTTTTATTGTATATGAAATAGAAAGTATTATTTGGATTTTTTTAGCAAGTGCATTTGTGTTTATAATATTTTCTTTGATTGGTAAGAATACTCAAATTGACTTGTCGCGCTATGGAATCTATTTATTTGTTTTATTATTAGGTTCTATTATTTTAGAAGTTGTCAATATATTTTTATTAAGTCAAACTCTAGATATGATCTTATGTGTTGTTATACTTGGTATTTTTGTTTCTTATGTTGCATATGATATTCAAAAAATTTTACAACGTTATGAAGATAGTGATAATATGGCAATATATGGGGCTTTTGATTTATATTTAGATTTTATTAATATATTCTTAAGATTGCTTCGTTTATTTGGAAAAGAAAGGGATTAACTAAAAAAAGAGAAACTGTTGTTTCTTTTCTTTTGGAAGTTATGGATGGTTTCTTAATTTTTTAAATCTTTCTTCAATTTCTTTTCTTTTTTGGTCTTCTTCCTTTTCACTTAATATGTATTTGTTATTTTGGTAAAGTAGAATAGAACCTTCATGAATAGAAGTGGGAAGTAGAGATGTATTTACTTCTTTTTTTTCTTTGGTTATTTCATTTTCTATAATAGCAATTTTTTCTTCAAAGCGATCAATTATCCATTTCATTTTTATCCTCCGTTTGTGTTGGTTTTGAAGTTAGATACTGTAATTTCTTTCCCATTACTGGTTAGTAGAATGGTTCCTAGTTTATCTGTTCGATATATGTTTATATTTTTTTGTTGAAGTTTTTCTATGGTTGTATTGGATGGATGATTATAATTATTTTTTTCACCTACAGAAATGATAGCATATTTTGGATTTACTTTATCTAAAAATTTTTCTGTAGAACTATATTTTGAACCATGGTGACCTATTTTTAGTACATCTGCTTGAATATCTTTGTTTATTATTTTTGCTTCTGTTTTGGAAGTGGCATCTCCAGTGAAGAGAAATTTATTGTTACCAAATGTTAGCTTTAATACAATGGAAGTGTTGTTTAAATCACTAGTATCTGTACCGGTGTAGATTACTTTGATTTCGGCATCTCCTAGTAGGAAAGTTTCATCTATCTTGGGAACGGTATAAGTCATATTTTTTTCTTCTATTGCATCTAATACTTCTATAAAAGTTGTGGTTGTAGTGATGGCGTCTGGTAGAAAAATTGTTCCTATTTCGAATGATGAAATAATGTTATCTAATCCACCTATATGATCTTCATGTGGGTGGGTTCCAATTACATATTTGAAATTAGTGATTCCTAGTTCTTGAAAATACTTCACTAATAGATCACCATCTTCGTTATTTCCAGCATCAATTAGCATGAATTCTTCTTTATTTTGAATTAAAATAGAATCTGCTTGTCCAACATCTAAAAAATATATGAATAGATTAGTACTTGTTTCTTTAAAAGTGGGATTTGTGTTTTCTAAACCAAAACTTTCGTTAAAGTTCGTGTTATATATTCCATAGAAAATCGTTATTATTAATAATAAGATAGATAATATTTTTGATCGTTTCTGTTTTTTTTGGTTCATTTTTTGTTCCTTTCTGCTAGTTTGTTATAGTTATTATAACAGAATTTTTTCTTTGTGTATATAGGATGGAATCATAAAATTTGTTTGTATTCTCAGATATTCTGTGTTAAACTATTATTAGTGGTGGTTTTATATGGAGGAAAAACTAGTTCATAAATTTATTATTAAAGTTAAAGATAAATTGTCTAAAAATAAAACAAGTTATCCTTCAGTAAGTGAATATGCTTTTAGTTCTGAAGAGATAGAGAGTATTAATCAACAGAATAAGCAAAAAATTCATGAATTAAAACAAGATTCTTTTTCTTTGAAAAGAGAAGAAAAGAAGGAACGGGAGTTTTCAAAAAAACAAGTGGATGAGGAAATTTTGTCACCAATAGAGACTTCACCGGTCATTGAGGCGGTGGTTGATAGAAAAGCCATTCAAGATTATCAGGATCAGATGGAATTATTAGAAGATAAGAATCTAGGTACTGTGTTAGATAATCATTCTAAAGAATTGGAAAGTAATTTTATAGAAGATGATGAGAATGTAAAAAAATTAGAAAAACATAGTTTTATTCATTTGAATTCGGAACATCAAAAACTGGTAATGGAGAAATGGAATGAAATTGATTCTAACCAAATTGATAAAGATATTATGGCTGGGAAAGAATTACTTAATCATAATTATACTATTACTTATCCTGATGATGCTTCTAGATATATTCATCATATTAGAAAGTGTTATGAAGTTGTAATTTGTTATTTGATTGGATTTAATAATGAAAAAAAGGGGATTTATGAGACAACGATTTTTTCTTCTCGGATGGAAGATGAGTGGAAGTATTTGAATCAATATATTAAAGTATTGGAGAAAATTAGAAGTTTTAAAAAGTAAAGAACTTAGAAAAATTTGTTTTTTTGGTAAAGTTATTTTTCAGTATTTTTGGTACACAATTGTTTTTTAGGTTCGTTTCATAACATATTTTAACATAATTTATCTGTAATTATTCTATGATTCTATTATAGAATGTAAGTGTAATTGGAGGTGAGATATGGTTATATGGTATTATTGAGTTAGACAAAATGAATAAATAATAGATGTGTGATATAAGATATGGTGGTTGATATAATGAAAAAAATAGTTTTAGTAGAAGATGAAAAAGATTTAAATTCACTTATTAAAGCTTATTTAGAAAAAGCTGGTTATGAGGTTATTTGTTTCTTAAATGGCGAAGATGCGTTAGAACATACCAATATGGAAGCTCATTTATGGATATTAGATATTATGTTGGGTGGAGATATTAGTGGATATGATATATTAAAGAAAATTAGAGAGACAAATGATGAAATTCCGGTGATCTTTACTAGTGCTAGGGATAAAGACTTGGATAAAATTATTGGATTAGAGCTAGGTAGCGATGATTATATTACGAAGCCATATTCTCCTAAGGAATTGGTTCTTAGGGTTAATAATATAATAAAAAGGGTATATTCTAAGGATTTGCAAAAAATTGTTTATGGTAGATATTTAATTGATATGGATAAGAGATGTGTCTATCAGGGAGATAAAGAACTTAATTTGACTACGCTTGAGTTTGATTTATTATATATGTTTCTTACTAATAAAAATAAATCGTTTTCGAGAGATGATATTTTGAATATTATTTGGGGGAATGATTATTTTGGAACAGATAGGGTAGTGGATGATTTAGTTCGTAGACTTAGAAAGAAAATGCCTGATATTCATATTAATACAATCTATGGGTATGGGTACCGTTTAACATGATTAAAAGTAATTTGACGGAACAATTATTCATAGTATTTATGATTGTATTAGGAATTATGATTATTTCTTTGGGACTCATTCTTCCTAATATGTTAATTCCTATTTATGAGACAAATGTGTATAATTATTTGAGGCAACCACTTAGTTTTTTGCAGAATGAAGAAGATATAAAAGGTAATACGATTAATACTGAGGTAGCTTATCTTTATATTAGTACTAATGGGACTGTTAGTATTTCTGATAATTTTGATGAAATTATTGATACTGATATTATTAATAGTTTGGATTCTACGCTTGATTTGAATCAAGAGAATGGTAAGTTTAAATATAAGCGAAATACTTATTATTATGTTACTTCTATTAGCAATGGGAAGATTCGAATTGCGATTACTAGTGATGGTTATGTTAGTAGTATGAGAAGATCTATTTTGGTTATTATTTTTGAAGTGGTTGGGATTACTTTTGTAATAGTATCATTTTTTATCTTGGTTTGGTCAAATAATTTGGTTAATCGAATTAAGAAAATTAAAGATAAGATTGATAATATGAATAATGAAGATTATTCTCATGTGGCAGATACTAGGTATTGTGATGAGTTATATACATTGGATAGGGCTGTTCAGGATATGCATCTTTATTTAATGGAACAAGAAGAATATAAGAATCAGATGTATCAAAATATTTCTCATGATTTTAAAACTCCCATTACTGTCATGAAATCGTATATTGAGGCTTGTGAAGATGGTATTCAGACGAAAGATGAAACACTAAAGGTTATCAAAGAACAATTAAAAAAATTAGAAATAAAAGTTCACTCCTTATTATATTTAAATAAATTAAATTATTTACGTGAGCAAAGAGATAGATTAAACGAACAGTATGATATTAGCTTGATAATTTATGCAGCAGTTGATAAATTTAAAATGTCTCGTCCTGACGTAGAATTTGTTCTTGATATCGACAAAAAGAGTACTGTTTTTCGTGGAAGTGCTGATATGTGGGAAGCTATTATTGATAATATTTTAAATAATTTTTTAAGATATGCAAAGAAAAAAATTAAAATAACAGTTAAAAATAATAAGATTACTTTATATAATGATGGGGAAACCATCGATGAAAATGTATTAAATAATATATTTACTCCTTATGAAAAGGGGGTCAAAGGTGTATTTGGCTTAGGATTATCGATTGTGCAGAAGACTCTACACTTCTTGCATTATGAGATAAAAATAGAAAATGTTAAAAACGGTGTAAAATTTACTATTTATGAGTAAGGGATATGGTAGAAAAAACCATATCTTTTTACTTGACTATTAAGTTCATTATTAGTATAATTACAAGTGTAATGGGGTCGTATTTGGCTTCGACAGGAATAATAGAACTAAAGTTGCAAGTCGGATTATTCACGATAAGAATAAACTTAAATATAGCTGGAGACAACTATAATTATTCTACTGGGTACGCTTTTGCGTAATTTGATTATATAAACAGTAGGTTCTAACTTGTCTTTGTCTGTGAGATAGGATTAGGACAAACAAAGCAGACTATATAATATTTTTTTCCTTGGAAATATTATGAATCATTTAGGATAGTAAATATTTTGGTTTGTTAGTTAACTTAGGTATTTATGAAATTTTTTTAACTAACTAAACTTGTAGAAGCTTTAGGAAAGTTATTTTTGGACAGGGGTTCGAGTCCCCTCGGCTCCACCATTGGCGAATCTGTTCGAACTATTCGAACTTTGATATATAGTTCAGTCTGAAATATGACTGATTTTTTTTATTGTATAAAAAATCCCCACTGGTAATTTTGATGCTTGTGTCAAAATACCTAGGGGGTTAAATATTCTGTCATTACATAATATGTCAATAATTTAGGAAAATGTCTCAAAATTTTTTAAACATTAACGGAAAAATTTATTCCAATTTCCTTTTGACAAGCAGAAATATTTTTAATAATTTTTAGTCGTTTAATTGATTATTATTTTCAAAAACTGAAAA
>JALEZJ010000077.1 GCA_022772985.1 Erysipelotrichaceae bacterium
TAGTGTTAGTATTTGGATTAAGTATAGTAATTTTGTGAAGGTTAGTAAACAAATGGTGTTGAATAATTCTATTCATACCGATCAAGATATTTTAAAGAACGCTACTTTACTCTTTGATAAATTGTGGGATCAAGATAATACAATTCGAGGTCTTTGTGTTGGAGTTGGAAATTTATCTAGTGGTCATAATCAACAATTATCTTTATTTGAAATGGGGAATCAGCATCAGATGCATGAGAAAGATGATAAATTACAAAAAGCAATTGATGAAATACGAAAGAAATATGGAAATGATAAAATTATGTATGCAGATATGAAGATTTCTAAAAAATAGAAAGAAGGTGCGTTATGAGGAAAGAAGAAATCATACAGGCTATTTACGAAAAACCTGATGTTGTTTATCAAAGAAGTTTTTTTGATTCGATTAAAAGTACTAGTTTGTTACAATTTCGTCGAAATATCAACTTGGTTCAAGATCTTAGGCCTACTTTCTATCTAGAGCAAAAAGTGGATTCTTATTATGAAGAATTGTTAAAACAGTATGATGATGAAACGGGGTTATTTTTTGAATATCAAAACTTATTGAAAATTTTTCAAACTAGTAATCACGAAGCATTAAAAAATTATAAACATTATCATTATTTAGTAAATAGGAAAATGATTATTCAATTAGAAGATTACTTGCTATATCAAGATGGTGAAAAATTGGCTTATGATTATTTTGCAAAAAATACAAGAGAAAAAATTAGTGAGATTGTAGTGGATGGATTATTTCGGGACACGATTTATAATGTATGGATTAATATTAGAGAGATGATCCGCTATCATAATGGATTAGAGCAACGTGAAAAATTTCTTAATCAGGATAGATTAAATTTTTATCAGAAGATTTTAGAGATTGATTCTATGAGTAATGTAGATAAAATTCAGTTGTATCATGAACTAAGAAAGAAAAATATTGCTTTGTTATTTTATCAAGATTGGTATAAAGTAAGAAAACATTCTTATCAGAAAATGAAAAATTCTTTATTTCGTGTAAAGGAGAAAGGAAATTTATTTTGCTATCAAAAAAGTCTTCAAAATCAAGTACCTATTTATGAATTAAATGGAGACGACTTTTTTATGTTAGTTAGCTGCCGTAAAAGATATACTGATATTGATTCTGCTAGAAGACATTGTTATACTTTGATTTCTTCTTATAATATGGAAGTATTTAGTAAAAGAAATTTTATTTATGGATATAGTGATTTTTCTTTGGATGAAGTGATGCATATATTTGAACGCGATATTGCTTCTTCTAGTAATTTTGGATCAAACTCTTTTACTACTAGTTTTGTTAATCGAATTATGACTCCAGAACAAATTAGTTATTCTAAAGGATATAGTGAAATTCAGATGGTTAATAAGAGAAAAGAAAATGATTTAGAACGTTTTTTGATAAGAAAACCAAATTATTTAGTTGTTTTTGATGAAATCGAAGAAAGACATCTTATAGAGGCAAAGAGACTACATATTCCTATTGTAGTAATTCCTACTTCTAAATATCTAGATAAAATACGGAAAAATTCTAAAAGCCAAGATGAGTTAGGATTTGATAAATTTGATATGATCTTGGATACTTATACAAATGGCTGTGAAATGGAGAAAGATAAAAAAAGTAGAAGATAAAATTTTCCATATTTTAAAGAATCAAACTTATGTAAAATAAAATTTCTTATATTATTTCTTTAATTTTCTATTATTTTCTTGTATAATATTATCTAGAAAGTAGGGATTTTAGATGAAAGTACCATTGAAATTTCCATTTTTTAGAAGAAACCATTCTTATGTGCAAAAAAATGATACTGTTGTGGAAAGTGAACAAATTCATTCTATCGAAGAGAATTCTCTAAATTATTCTTCACAAGAATCAGGGATGGTTTTATCAGATGTTCCAAAACAAAATATTTCAGAAAAGGATTTGCTAATCAATAAAATTGGACGTGATAAAATTCATTCTTTTATTGAAAAATATCCATCATTTGAAATGAATCTTGAAAATTTATCAGAACATTTATTGAACATTTTTGATAGTTCTCCTAATTTTTTAGATTTTGTATTAGAACAATATATTTCTTTGGAAATTTTAGATAAGGTTAGTAAAAATGAATTACAGTTAAAAGATATTCCAAGTTACTCCTTGGAGTTATTAAATTTTCCAGTTTTTAAAGATGAGGATGAAAAAAAAGCTGCTGTTTTAAGAAAAGAACTTGTTTTACAAGATAAAGATTATGTCGCTATTACTCCTAATCATCTTCAGGAGAAATATTTACCAAATACTTTGGATATAAAAACTATCCCTTCTTATTTTTCTAATGTAGAAATAGAAACTATTCAAAAAAAGATACTTCCTATTTCTGTTAATCCAACCTTTTATGAAGATCAAATAACAATTTTAAGTCCAAAAGAATCCTCTGACATTATAGTTAAAGATTTTTTTAATCAATATTTAGATGGAGAAATTGTATTAGATCATGAAACAATTATTATTTTACCTTATGATATGTTTTTATCTCTTTCTGAGGATGAATTACAGATTATAAAAGAATGTAGAGTTGTATTAAAAGAAGATTTTGGTAAGTATCATAAAATTACTGAAAAATTTCTTGCAAAGAAACCAAAATTTTTTCCAAATATGAGAGAGTTTGAAAATAATGATTTGATTAAAATGAATCACCTATTATATATCTTAGAACATTCTTCTTTGCAAGAAGAGAGAAAAAAGTATTATTCTTATTATTTTAAAGATTATTACCATAAAATAATTGGAGAACAATTTCCGTATCAATTTCAAATTGCAATTCAAAATTTAGTGAATGAGTTATCTAGTGAAATTGAGTTAGAAGAAATTCAAAATCAAACTAAATCTTTTAATCAATTATCTTTTTTGGATAAAAGTTTAGAAATTGATAAAGAAAAATTTTCGGTGGATATCTTTTTAAATGGTATTAAAAATTTTGATGATGTAGATATTACTGCTTTATGCTATAAGATGAAGCGCTTTGATAAAGAGACTAAAAATGAAATTTTTCTAGATGAAAGGATTAGAAATAAATTTAGGAAGAGTATATTTTTGGATAGTAAGAATGATATATGGGCTTATTTTAGAAAGTTATTAGAATCCTTATCTGTACAAGAATTATTTTCTTTGTTTGATGAAAATTACTTGAAAAAGTTTTTAAAAGGAAACAATAAAGGCTATGTATTATTTGCTTCCGCTTGTGAGAAAAATTTAAATCAAACTATTGAAACGGTGTTAAAAGAAGACTATTTATTTGATGAATTTTTTAAGCAAAGTAATTATTATTATTCTATGTTTGAAAAACTCGATTACCCTTTATTAAAACAAGTGATTGATAAAATGGAAAAGAATGGTCTTCCCTACTCTAATGATTTTATATGTAGTATCTCTAGTAAAAATCAATATCAATTATTAAAAGAACCTATATCAGATGAAACTTTAGTTTGGATGATAAAACAATTTAGAAAAGAGGTTCAAAGGTTTTTCTTTCAACATGATAATAGGGCTACTTATTTATACTCTAGATTTAATGTGATAGCTCTTGCTCAGAGTGGAGTTAAATTTAATTCTTCTATTATCGAGAGTCCTGAATTCTTTGAAAAATTAAAGAATCAAAGTTTAATTCGATTTCGAGAAAATATTAATACATTAGAAGGGACTAATCCTTCCATTGTAATTGAAGAAAAGGCTAAAAAATATTATGAACAAATGATAAAAAGTTATCAACAAGATAGTGGATTATTTGATATTTATCAAGATATTTTAGAGCACCCTGATATTTTATATAATATAGATGATAAAGATTATATTTTATCTTTTCCTATTTCCTCAAATTTATTTTCATTAACAACTTATGACGATGAAAAGCAGAAACTTACTTTTGGAAATAACAAAGGGAAAGCATATCAATTTTTTAAGGAAGAAACTGGAAAGAAGTTAAGTGAAATTATCGTTGATTATTTATTTCAAGATAATATTTATCATGTATGGTTAAATATTAAAGAAATGCTTCGATATAATAATTTGTTAGATAAAGAAGAAAAAGTATTGAATGAAGATAGTATAAAATTTTATGAGACAATCTTAAATATTGATAAGATGGAAAATTCAAAGAAAGTTGAATTTTTTGAGAAGTTTAAAGACCAAAATATTAATTTTATGTTTTACCAAGATTTAAGAAAATTAAAAGACTTAT
Organism: Erysipelotrichaceae bacterium; assembly: GCA_022772985.1. GTDB lineage: Bacteria > Bacillota_I > Bacilli_A > RF39 > UBA660 > RUG11198. Next base: position 4,257 of record JALEZJ010000077.1, read on the forward strand.
CTTATCAAAATATGAAGAAAGATATGATTAAACTAGGAGAACATCCAGAGTTCTTGGATAAGGAACAAAGTAATAAATATGGTGTTTCTATTTATGATTTGAGAGATAAAGAATATACTATGTTAGTTCGATGCATGGGAAGATATCGTGATAAAAGTGGTTATCGAAGAAATTGTTATACTCTTTTATCTAACGAAAATAATAGTGTTTTTAATGAGACTAGTTATATTTATGGATATGAGGGATTTGATGATGATTGTGTGATGCACGTATTTGAGGGGGACTCTTATTCTGGTGATACAGGTAATCGTGAAAATACTGAAAGTGGTTCTAGGTTTGTGAATAGAATTATATCTTCTGAACAAGTAGTAAAAGGAAATGGATTTTATAGTGAGATTCAAATTGTTAATAAAAAAGATCCACATAGTAATATGTTTGATGCTTTAAAACCATCTTTTCTAGTTGTATTTGATGAAGTTTGCGAAGAAGATGTTTGTGAGAGTAAAAGATTAGGTATTCCTATTGTTATTCTTAAACATCAAGAATTAAAAAGAGAAGATGTTATCGACATGAATTATGATAGAATTCATGATACTTATTATTATTTTGATGAAGATTATCTGAGAAGAAAGCGATAAGCTTTATATAAAATAATCGATTGAAATTTTTTAAAGTAAGACTTTAGGATTTATAGCAGATGGTTCTTTTACATTAGAAAGGTTACTATTAAGTATTGTTTGGTGTATAAAAAATTTATTGTTAGTAAATTATGATTTATTTACTTATATTTTTGATATAATTATTTGGTAGAAGGATAATTATATCTTTTTTATTTAAGGAAGGAATGTAGTATGAATCAAGATATTATAAAAGAGATTGCAGTAGAATTAAAAGTGAAAAATACACAAGTAGAAAGTGTTTTGAAATTACTTAGTGAAGGAAATACGGTACCTTTTATTGCGAGATATCGTAAAGAGGCTACGGGGGCTTTGGATGAGGAACAGATTAGACAAATTAACGAAGTGTATGAATATCAGGTTAATTTATTGAAGCGTAAAGAAGATGTGATTCGTTTAATTGATGAGAAAGGTCTTCTTACCGAGGAATTAAAGAATGATATTATGAAATGTCAGAAGTTAGTGGAGGTAGAAGATTTATATCGTCCATTTAAGGAGAAGAAGAAAACGAAGGCGACGGAGGCTATTAA
>JALEZJ010000078.1 GCA_022772985.1 Erysipelotrichaceae bacterium
AAGAAGAGTTCCCATATTATCAATTCAATATTGAAATGGATACTTTTTCTGGTAAACCATATAACATGAATGTTTATAATGGAATTCAAGAGTGGAAGAATATGAGAGAAAGGAGAGAAAACTATGATATATCCGATGATGAATATCTCGAATGGAAATTGAATTTTAAGATAGTTAATGAAATAAAATAGACGAAAATATGGTATAATTGTATTATGTATAGTTGGAGGTAAAGTATGTCAAAACAAAATATTAATAATGCTTTAAAATTATATAATGCTAATTATTATTCTGAACCAGTATTAGATGAAAAATTATTACAATTTCATAATGAATTAGATGATTATATTAATAAAATAAAAATAGCTAATGATAATAATGAAAATGAAGAACATATTAAAAATATTGTAAACAGATTTTTAAAAGATAATTTTTATCAAGATAATAAATATTCAATTAATACTGACCAAAATATGGATAGTACTATTAAAACTAATGGTGATTTAAATGTAATTATTGAAACAAAAAAATTAAAAAATAAAGGCGAAATGCTTGAAGAAGGTAGCATTAATAGAAAAGCACTTTGGGAATTAACATATTATTTTTTAGAATCTACTCGAGATACTTCAGAACAAAAAGTAAAAATGCTTCCAAGGGTTGAATTGAGGAGATTAGTTGCAACTGATGGTCTAAATTGGTTCATATTTAATGCTAACGATTTACAAAGATTTTGTGATGGATACTTAGAAAATATGTATTTCAAATACAAGAACAATCAACTTACTTATGCAAAAGACAATACTAAATTTTATGATGAAATAAAAGAGTATTATGAAAAAATTAATATTAATGAAAAATTAGATTATTTATATTTTAATGTTCAAGATATTATTAATAAAAAAAGATTTGAAAAATATCTATACAAAATATTTAATAAAACATTCTTATTAAAAGAAAAATATACAGGAATTATTCGTTCAAATACATTGAATGAAAAATTTTATCAAGAATTACTTTATATAATGGGTTTGAAAGAAGTAAAAGAATCTGCTAAATCTAATAAGAATATAATTGTAATAGATCATTCAATAAAAAATTCTTTTGCAGATCAGTTATATCATAAATTCAAAGATGATAAAGATAGAAGCGAAGAAGAATCTATTGATAAGACTTTTGAATTAATAATTATTTGGCTAGACAGATTATTATTTATTAAATTATTTGAGGGGCAACTAAAACAATTTAATGGTGATTCATTGGAATACAAAATTCTATCTAATGATAAAATTAAATCGTTTGATGATTTACAAAATTTGTTTTTTAATGTATTAGGTAGAAGAGAAAGAGATACTAATGAATTCTATAATATGTTTTCTGAAATTCCTTATTTGAATAGTGCTTTATTTGAACGCCAGGAAGTAGAGTCTAATGATGTCAACATTAATGAACTTAGAAATCTTCAAATAAAGTTAAAAAATAATTCTGTTTTAGGTAAAAAAGGTAACAATGAAGAAGAATTATTGAAATATGTTATTGATTTCTTTAATTGTTATATTTTTGGCGCTGAATCTGATGAAGATGGTATATATCATGAAAAAGATGACATTATTGATGCATCTGTTTTAGGATTAATTTTTGAAAAAATAAATGGATATAAAGACGGATCATTTTATACTCCTAGTCCTATTACAGAATTTATGTCTAGAGATATTATAAAGAAGACCATTATTGAAAAAATTAATAAAGCGATGGAATGGGATTGTAAGGATATAGATGATATAAGATTTAAAATATCTTTTAATCCAAGCTTAGAATTAATTGAAAAAATAAATGAAATTGTCGATTCAATCACTATTTGCGATCCAGCTGTTGGATCTGGGCATTTTTTAGTATCTGCTTTAAATCAAATAATAGCAATTAAAGCAAGATTAGGAATCATATTTATAAATGATAGTAAAGAATTACTAAGAAATTGTGAGATATTTGTTCAAGATGATACATTAAAAGTAACGGATGCTCAAGGTAATTTGTTTAGATACAATAAAAATAATTTAGAATCACAAAGAATTCAAGAAACTTTATTTAATGAAAAAAGAAGAATAATAGAACAATCATTATTTGGAGTCGATATTAATAGTAAAGCAGTATATATATGTCAATTGAGATTATGGATTGAATTATTAAAAAATGCATATTATAAAAATAATGTGATGGAGACTTTGCCTAATATTGATATTAATATAAAACCAGGTAATTCACTGATAAGTAAATTGGATTACACTCCAGGTTTAAAAATTGGTTCTAGAAGTTCAATAGATAAAGATGAGAAAAGTACATTAAGAGAATATAAAAATGCTGTAAAAGTTTATAAGTCTGAGAATGATAAAGTTCGAAAAAGAGAATTAAAGAAAATTATTAGAATGTTAAAAAATAAAATGTATTCTAGTTATGTTCAATTAACACTTTTTGGAGAAACAGAGCAATTAGATAATTATTTAAAATATCAAGATGCATTTGAATGGGCAATTGAATTTCCGGAGATTATTTCTAATGACCTTGTATTTGAGGGTTTTGATATAATTATAGGTAATCCCCCATATGGATTGATTAACAAAAAGCAAAATCAAACAACAAGTATAAATTCATCCATAAATCAATATGAATATTATAAGAATAGTTTATTATATGCTCCAGCTAGAGGAGGTGTAATAAATATATATAGATTATTTATATGTTTATCTAATAAATTATTAAAAAATGGCGGAAGATGTTCATTAATATATCCACTTGCTTTTATGTGTGATTTAAGTGCTTATGGTGTTAGAAAATACTTATTTGATAATTCTAAAATAGATTTTATTGAGGCATTTCCTGAAAGAGATAATGCTAAAAAAAGAGTTTTTGAAAATGTTAAAATGTCTGTTTGTATTACTTCTTTTACAAAAACAAAACCTAGAAAAAATAGCTCATTTGATTTAAGAATTAATAGTGACAGATATGTTGATGAGAATAATAATAAAACAACTATTGAAATTAATTCTATTAATAAGATATCTGAAAAAACCTTGAATATTCCATTAGTAGATGAAAAAGAATTAAAGTTATTAGAAAAAATATGTGAAAATTCTACTAAATTAATTGAATTTTCTAAATGCTATACTGGTGAAGTTGATATTTCATTACAAAAGCAATTTATTACTTCTGATTCAAGTATGCAACCTTTATTAAGAGGAGCTCAAATTCAAAAATATGAAATTATTGATGATATAAGTCAAGGCGAATTATTTTATTTATTAAAAGATAAATATTTAGAAAATAATAAAGGTGACAGATCAGAACATTATAAAAAACAAAGAATTGGAATGCAAGGTATCACAGGTATTAATGAAAAATACAGATTGAAGATGGCTTATATACCTGTTAATAGTTTCTGTGCAAATTCGGTTAATTATTTAATACCAAATGAAAATGATATTTATTTCCTTATAGGTTTCTTAAATTCAAAAATAATTAATTGGTATTTTAAAAAGATGAGTACAAATAGCAATGTTAATGGTTATGAAATAGATGAATTACCTATAAGAAATTTATCTGAAAATGATAAAAATCTAATTGATAACTATGTTAAATTAATTATAAACAATAATGATATTGGAAAAATCGATTTGATAGATAAGTTGCTTTATAAAGCATATAATTTAACAGATGAAGAAATACATATAATTGAAGCAACATATGAATAACTAATGTCAAGTATGCGATAAAGAAGTAGAAATACTTCTTTTTCTTTTGCTTTGATCGCAACCTAAACATATTTATATAAAAATGATAATTTCTTTGTAGAGGTGATTTAATGAAAAGAAAGGTAGCAATATATGCTAGAGTTTCAACTGAACATGAAGCTCAATTATCTGC
>JALEZJ010000084.1 GCA_022772985.1 Erysipelotrichaceae bacterium
ATAATAGAGTAAATTTCTTTTATTAAATTTTTATCTTTCCTTAATTCTCTTTTTTCTTTTCTATTCATTACTACATACCACCTTTACTATGTAAGTAAATTATATCAAAAATTTATTGCGAAGAAAATTTACTCTTTTTTAATGTTGTTTATTTAGAAATTTTACATCTCTTCTTTTTTTTGATATAATGTTTCAAAGAAAGAAGTGGTTTATTTGAAACGATTAATAAAAAAGAATGCGTTAAAAAAATGTATTTGTTATTTTTTATTGGCTCTTCCTTTTAATGCTATGTTAATTTATTTATTAATAATTAGATTTAATGACTGGATTTTTTTTAATATTGATACTAGTGATATTTTTAATATTCTTCCTTTGCTTTTTTTAGTAGGACGTTTTGATTTTATGTTAATTAGATATATAAAAATTTTTTTAAATCCTTTAGAGAATATGGTTTATAAGATATATGGTTCTGAAGAAAGGGTTAATCATTTTTTAACAGAGATTGATGAAACTGTCGATTATATTGATGATGAGGTGATAGTTTCTAAAAGGTTTTTATTAGATAGAGATAATTGTTCTTTTATGTTTTATTTAGAAGATATTATTGTTATTTATCAAATGCGTGCTAGGCGTGGTTGTGCTAATATTCTTGTTGTAAAAGATAAATATGGTAGAGTAGCTAAACTTAAGTATAGTGATTTTTTATATAAACAAGAGGTTGTAGAAGATTTGTTAAAACTTTTAATTGAACGATGTCCAAATGCTATTGTTGGTTTTTCAGGTGGAGATGAAGAGAATTTAAATCATCAAAAAGTAGATGTGGAATTTATAAATAGAAGAAATTTGAGATATTTAACAGAAGATGAAATTTTGAAATTTCAAGAAAAAATAAGACAGAAAAGATTAAAAAAAGAACGAGAATTACAAAAATATGATAATTATGATGAAGATTTAGATATAGATATTGAGGAAGAAGATTTATTATTTAGTGATGTTGATGAAATTCCAATCGATGATTGGTCTATTGAAGAAAAAGCTGACTATGTGGCTAGAGTTTATGAATTTGAAAATTGGGATGATATGAAGAATAATGTTTATGTTTCTAAAAATATTGAAAATATAAAAAAGTTTAGTAGGGATGAAGAATTGGATTTTATATCAATTTTATTAGGATATGATGATTTTGAAGATTTATTTTATACTACTAGGAGTATGAATAATTTGTGATATTTGTCAAATAACAATAATTATGTATTTAGAATTACATATTACTGATTTTTTAGAGAATTTTACATCTTCTCTTTTTTTTGATATAATGTTTGAAAGAGGGAAGTGGGATGTTTATGAAAATTCAATATCAATTGTTACATCAAGATGGGAATGCACGGTATGGTAAGTTAAAAACGAATTATGGAACATATGAGACACCAATGTTTATGCCAGTTGGGACACAAGCTACAGTAAAGACTTTGTCTCCAAGAGAATTAAAAGAAATTTCTTCTGGAATTATTTTATCTAATACTTATCATTTGTGGCTTCGACCAGGAGAAGATATTGTTGCTAAAGCAGGTGGACTTCATAAGTTTATGAATTATGATGGACCTATTTTAACGGATTCAGGTGGTTTTCAAGTGTTTTCTTTGGCGAAATCTAAAGATATTGTCGAAGAAGGAGTTCATTTTAAAAGTCATTTGAATGGAGAACGTTTATTTTTAACGCCTGAGAAATCTATTGAAATTCAGAATAAGTTAGATAGTGATATTGCGATGAGTTTTGATGAATGTATTCCATATCCTGTTACTTATGAATATGCTAAGCAAAGTACTGAAAGGACCCTTCGTTGGGCAGAAAGAGGAAAAAAAGTACATTCTAACGAGCAACAAAGCTTATTTGGAATTGTGCAAGGAGGAGAGTTTCAAGATTTAAGAGAATGGAGTGCAAAGGAAACCGTAAAATTAGGGTTTGATGGTTACTCTATTGGTGGTACTTCTGTTGGAGAAGATAAAAATACTATGTATCAGATGGTTGAGGATGCTATTCGTTATTTGCCTAGTGATAAGCCAAGATATTTAATGGGAGTTGGAGATCCTATTGATATTTTAGAAGGAGTAGAGCGTGGTGTTGATATGTTTGATTGTGTACTTCCTACTAGATTAGCTAGACATGGTCATGCTTTTACCTTGAATGGTAAAATTAATTTGAAAAATGCAAAGTATAAGGATGATTTTACTTCAATTGATGATAGCTGTGATTGTGAAGCTTGTAAGTATTATACAAAGGCTTATATTAGACATTTGATTGTTTCACAGGAAACATTTGGGCAAAGATTATTATCAATTCATAATTTAAGATTTTTGATTAAACTTACAGAAAATATTAGAAAAAGTATTCAAGAAGATAATTTTTTTGAATATAAGAGAAATTTTATTTCAAGGTATGAAGGGAAAAATAAATCTTAAAAAGCTTTTATTGGTTATGAGCCTTTTTTTGATTGCTATAAAAAACATGATAGAGTGTAAAATGGGTGGTTTCATTATCATTATAAATTGATATATGGGAGAAAATATAGTATAATGATAATAATATATTTGGAGGCGAGTTTTAATGAAAAAATTTTTTAAGAATGTTAAGGATATGATTTTTAGACATAAATTGTTATCTTTAATATGCTTGTTTGCTTTTGTGATTATTTTGATCATGTTATATATTTTCTTTAGTGTTTTTATTGGGGGAAATAATAAATATGGCGATAGATTAGATGGAATTGAAAAAGTAGAACTTAGTGAAAAAGATTTGAGTACAGTTGTTGATTTTTTGGAAGAAAAAGAGGAAGTAGTAGATTCTAGTGCGAGAATTCAAGGCAAGATTGTTTATATTCATATTGTGTTTAGAAGAGACGTTGGATTAGATAGAGCTAAAGAGATAGCAAGTGAATCCTTAGAAAAATTTGAAACAGATGAAAAAAGCTTTTATGATTTTGGGTATTTTTTAACTCAAGTAGAAGAAGAAGGGACAGAGGATAAGGGTTATGTTGTAACTGGTACTAAAAATGCTAAATTAGAGAGTATTAGTTGGATTAAAAGTTAGGTGACAAACATGAAAAATAAAAAGCGTAATACGATTATCACAATAGTTGTTTTGTTGATCGTTTTGATGATTGGTGGAATTTTCTTTGTTTTGAATTATAGTTCTGAGGGAAATGGACTTACTATTTTAGAAAAGAAATGGATTACTGATCATACAAATAAAATTGTGGATGTAAATGTTTATAATGATATTCCTATTTATGGTTATAATGGGAGTGGTATTATTTTTAATTTTTTAGATTATGTTACAGATCAATACCAGATTCATTTTAACAAGATATCTTATTATACAGATAGTGAAAAGGAAAATAGTGGAATTTCTTTTTTGGCACTTGGTAATGATGATTTCATTGATGAAAGTGATATTTTGTTAGCGGAGGATCATTATGTTATTTTGTCTCAGAAAGAATCTGCTCATGTTTCTTTAGAACAAGTGGATATGATTGGTATTTTGAAAACAGATAGTAATTTAGCGAAAGAATATTTTGAAGATGATGTGAAAATCGTTGAATATGAAACGATAGATGCGATGATGTTGGGATTTAAAAATGAGGAGATTGTTTATTGTATATTGCCTAATATTAGTTATATGGATGATATTTTAGAAAATGATCTTCATATTGTATGTCACTTGGAAGATTTGAAGAGAAAATTTGTACTTCGAATTAGTGATGAAACGGTGTATACCATTATGCAAAAAGCTTATCGTGAATATGCTGATAATCATTATGGGAAAGACTTTGGACAAAATTATTTAGATGTGTATTTTAAAAGTACAAATACTAGTGATTTAGATAGAAAAAATTATAATGCAAAAGCTTATAAATATGGTTATGTTATTAATATGCCTTATGAAAATTATATAAATGGACAATTTGTTGGGACTATTTCTAATTATTTAGTGAATTTTGAAAAACAAATGGATGTTGAAATAGAAGTTGTTTTATATAATTCTATTGATGATTTGAAAAGTGCTTTGGTTAGTGGTGAGATTGATTTTGCTTTTGCTAATTTTGAATATGAAAAGTTGAATATGGATAGTGTGATAACTAGTGCTATTAGTGATTTAAATTATGTTGTATTAAGTAAAGATGATATTGTAATTAACTCTATTAAAGGGTTAAAAGGAAATAAGGTTTCAGTAGTTGGAAGTAGTAGTTTATATCATTTTGCGCAAAATAATGGGGTTGATACCAATATTTTTGATAATACCGATGAATTATTACGAGGGTTGGATGATCAAAGTATTGTTTTGATGGATAAAGAAACTTATCTTTATTATAAAGATAATAAGTTAAAGGACTATAAGATCATTTTAGAATCAAAAATTGTGGATGAAAATAAATTTTTATTGAATAGTAAGAATAAGACATTTAATGCTTTGTTTAGTTATTATGTTAGTACTTTAGATTATCGAGAAGTAAGGTATCAGTATCATACTGATATTACTTTAGATAAGGATTATACTGTAATCAAAATTGTTGGGTTTATTGTTGCACTTATTTTCTTTCTAGTGTCTAGTGTTATTTTAATGAATCGTAAGAATGTTACTAATCCGGTTATTAGTAAAGAAGAAAAATTAAAATATATTGATCCAATGACTTCTTTAAAAAATCGAAATTATTTGAATATGAATATTTATAAGTGGGATGATAATGTTATCTTTCCTCAGAGTGTTGTCGTTTTAGATTTGAATCGAATTAAAGAAGTAAATGATACTTATGGTAGGGAAGCTGGAGATGAAGTTATTAAGAAAGTTGCTAGTATTTTGATTAATCATCAATTAGAAAATACAGATATTATTAGAAGTGGTGGAGATGAATTTTTAATTTATATGGTTGGTTATGACGAAAAGAAGGTATCTGATTATACTAAGACTTTGTTAAAAGAGATGAAAAATATTCCAAATTCTTTAGGCGTAGAAGTTGGGTATAGTATGATATTAGATGAAGTTAAGACTGTAGATGATGCGATTAATGAAGCAATTATTATGATGACTAAGAATAAAGAGAAAAGAAAAGCAAAAGAATAAGAGGAAAGATTGTATGGGAAAATTAAAATATTATATTAAACGTGCTTTTGAAACTTTTAATCAAATGGAAATGAGAGTATTACCAGGAAATATTGCTTTCTTTTTTGTTTTGGCTTTAATTCCAATGATTACAATTGTAGTAATTGTAGCTTCTTATTTCTCGGTTTCTGTAGATACTATTATTCAGTTTGTTCGTGAAGTAATTCCTGGGGAAGCAGGTAATTTGATTGTTGAGGTGATATCTGGAAAAGGATTTGATTCTAGTGTAGGGGCATTTAATATTATTGCATTATTTGTTGCTTCTAATGGAACATATGCAATTATTAATGCTTCTAATACTTTATATCAAGTTCATCATAGTGATACATTAAAAGATCGAATTAAGGCTATTCTGTTATTAATTATTTTGTTATTTCTAATTGTATTTTTGATTGTAGTTCCAATGTTTGGTGAAAAAATTATTTCTTTATTTGGAGATGGAAAAATTGTTGAAAAGATTAGAATTATTTATCAAATTGCTCGTTGGCCTAGTACTTTTTTCTTAATTTATGTGAATTTGAAATTAATTTATACAATTGCTCCTAGTAAGTTGATTCCTAGTAGAAGTACTACGTATGGGGCACTGTTTACTACTGTTATTTGGACGATTGCAACAGCGATTTTTAGTTATTATTTAAAATATTTTGCTAATTATAATGTGATTTATGGAAATTTGTCTAATATTATTATTTTGATGATGTGGCTTTATATTATTAGTTATGTTTTTGTAATGGGAATTGCAATTAATGTTACTAATTTGGATGAAAATTAATATTTTTTCTATTATTTTGTTTAAGATAGATGGATTGCTGAGAAAGTATTTAAGAATTTTGAATATTAATCAGTATTTTTTTCTTGAAAAACGAAAAAAATTAGCAATTATTTGTTGACATTGCTAAAAAATAGTAATATAATGAATTTAGCATTCATAAATTTGAATTGCTAGGGAAGTGATGACGTGATTAGTGAAAGAGAGAAAAAAATTTTAAAAATTATTGTAGAAGAATATATTAAAACGGCTAGTCCTGTAAGTTCTTCTCATATTTGCAAAGAAATTAAATGTTCTAGTGCGACGGTTCGGAATGAAATGGTTTATTTAGAGGAGCTTGGATTTTTGGAAAAGAATCATTTTGCTTCAGGGCGTACTCCTAGTGAAGCGGGGTATAAATATTATGTAGACTATTTAATGCAACCTAAAAATATGACTGGAGAAGATATGTTGAAATTACAAACAATTTTTAAAAATCAATCTTTGGACTTGTCTGATACAATTAAGAAAAGTATTGAGATTGTATCAGAGATTACCAATTACACTTCCATAGTATTAGGAACTAGTGCTAAAGTAAATAGGTTAAAGCAAGTTGAGATAGTTCCTTTAGAAGAAAATAAGATATTAACTTTAGTAATCACTGATAAAGGAGTAGTAGAGCATAAAAATCTTTATTTACCAAATACTATTTCTACTTTAGAAGTTCAAAAAACAGTGGAACTGATTAATAAGCTATTAGTAGGTACTCCAATTAATGAAGTGTCTGAAAAACTAGAATATGAAATTAAGCCAATTATTGGTAAATATGTGAAACAGCATGAGATTTTATATAATGCTTTTTATGATGCTTTTAGTGAATTTACAAATCAGACTAATAATGATGTTCATTTTGTTGGAAAAAACAATTTTTTGAAACAGCCTGAATTTAATAATATTGAGAAAGTAAAGGAAGTACTATCTAAGTTTGAAGATGTTAATAGTATTAAGGCTGAAGAAAATAATGGAATTAATATCTATATTGGTAGTGAATCAGAAATTTCAGATGAAATGTCTGTTGTAAAAACGAAATATAACTTAGGTGGTGAAGAAGGTACAATTGCTATTATAGGTCCTAAGAGAATGGAATATGACAAAGTAGTTAGTTTACTTGACTATATCAAAGAAAACATAGGAGGAGACAATGAGTAAAAACAAGAAAAATAAAGAAAATTTAGATAAAGAAATATTTCCTACGCAACAAGAAGAAACAAAAGAGGAAAATGTAGAACAAACCGAAGTAGAAGAGAAGGAACATTATAATTTAGAAAAATTAGAAGATTGTTCTTGTGAAAAGAAGGAGAATGAGGAAGAAATTCTTGCTTTGAACAATCAAATTAATGCTTTAAAAGAAGCTCTTTTAAGAAATCAAGCTGAACTTCAAAATTATAAAAGAAGAAAAGATGAAGAAACTGAAAGGACTATGAAATATAAGAATGAAGAAATTATTAAAGAGTTGCTTTCAGTTGTAGATAATTTTGAGAGGGCAATTAAGATGGATGATAATGATTTATCTGATGAAGTATCTAAATTTTTGGCTGGATTTAAATTGATTTATACTAACACAATTAATATTTTGAATAAATTTGAAGTGCAGGAGATTAATGCTGAAGGAATAGAATTTGATCCAAATTATCATCATGCTGTTTTAACAGAGCATGATGAAACGAAACCAGCTGGTGTAATATTAGAAGTATTACAAAAGGGATATATTTATAAAGATAGGGTCATTAGACCAGCAATGGTGAAGGTGAATGAATAAGGATGTATGGTGATGAATAAAGAAAAAATAAGAGATATTGTTTATTTGGTAGTTGCTATTATATTATCGATTATTGCAGTTAAGTTGGTAATATGGCTATTACCGATCATATTAATTATTTTACTTACGTTATATCTTTATAGTTCAATTCGAAATAGTAAGAGAAAAGAGTTTAATACGAAGATGAATTCTAAGAAAAATAATAAGAAGAAAACAATCATTATCGATAGTGAAGATTGTTAAAAAATAAAGGAAAGGTGAATAGATATGAGTAAAATTATAGGAATAGATTTAGGAACCACAAATAGTTGTGTTTCTGTATATGAAGGGGGAGAAGCTCACGTTATTGCAAATGCGGAAGGATTAAGAACTACTCCATCTGTTGTATCATTTAAAAATGGGGAAATTATTGTTGGTGAAAAGGCAAAGCGTCAGGCTTTAGTTAATCCAGATACAATTATTTCTATTAAAAGAAAAATGGGTACTAGTGAAAAAGTTAAAGCAAATGGAAAAGAATATACTCCAGAAGAAGTAAGTGCAATGATTTTAGGGGATTTAAAGAAAACAGCGGAGAATTATCTTGGGGAAAAGGTTGCAAAGGCTGTTATTACAGTTCCAGCATATTTCAATGATGCTCAAAGACAAGCAACAAAGAATGCTGGTAAAATTGCAGGTTTAGAAGTAGAAAGAATTATAAATGAACCAACAGCAGCAGCTTTGGCTTATGGGCTTGATAAACAAGATACGAATGAAAAAATTTTAGTTTATGACTTAGGTGGTGGAACGTTTGATGTATCTATCCTAGAACTTGGAGATGGAGTATTTGAAGTATTATCAACATCAGGAAATAATCATTTAGGTGGAGATGACTTTGATAATCGTTTAGTAGATTATATTGTATCTGAAATTAAAAAGGAAGAAAATGTAGATTTATCTGATGATAAGATGGCAATGCAAAGAATTAAAGAAGCAGCTGAAAAAGCTAAGAAGGATTTATCTGGTATGACTTCTACTCAAGTATCATTACCATTTATTGCTCAAGTAGATGGTGCTCCAATTAACTTTGAAATGGATGTTACAAGAGCAAAATTTGAATCTTTAATTAGTGATTTAGTAGATTCTACTATGGAGCCTGTCAGAAAAGCATTAAAGGATGCCAAACTAACAAAGAGTGATATTGATAAAGTTATTTTAGTAGGTGGTTCTACTCGTATTCCAATGGTACAGGATTTAGTAAAGAAAGAGACTGGAAAAGATCCATCTAAAGGTGTTAACCCTGATGAAGTTGTATCTATGGGTGCAGCTATTCAAGGTGGTGTGTTAACGGGTGATGTTAATGATATTGTTTTACTTGATGTAACTCCATTGTCACTTGGTATTGAAACATTAGGTGGAGTGATGACTGTATTAATTGATAGAAATACAACGATTCCAACAAGTAAGAGTCAAGTATTTTCAACTGCTGCTGATAATCAACCTGCTGTTGATATTCATGTGTTACAAGGTGAAAGACCAATGGCTGCTGACAATAAGACTTTAGGAAGATTCCAATTAACAAATATTCCACCAGCACCACGTGGAGTTCCTCAAATTGAAGTAACATTTGATATTGATGCGAATGGTATTGTTAATGTAAAAGCAAAAGATTTAGGAACTAATAAAGAGCAATCTATTACTATTACTGCAACAAATACTCTAACAGATGAAGAAATTGATAGAATGATGAAAGAGGCTGAAGCAAATAAAGAAAAAGATGCTAAGGTAAAAGAATTGGCAGATGCTAAAAATGATGCAGAACAAGTAGTATTTATGACAGAGAAAGCAATTAAAGATCTTGGAGATATGGTAAGTGATTCTGATAAGAAGGAAGCCGAAGATTTGATGGATAAAGTAAAGAAAGCGATTGAAAAAGATGATGTAGAAGAAATCAAAACTGCCAAAGATAAATTGTTAGAAAAAGCGAATCAATTTGCATCTAAAGTATATGAAGAAGCGGCAAAAGCAAATCAAGATGCAACAAGTGGAGAAGAAAATTCAACAAGTGAAGATGTAAAAGATAAAAAAGATGATAATGTAGTAGATGCTGATTATGAAGAAAAATAGTTAAGAAAGGCGAAAAAGTTCTAGTTTTCTAGAACTTGCCTTTTTGTATCTAAATAAACTTAAGTAAAGAAAGAGGTATAAAATGGAAAAACGTGATTATTATGAAGTCTTGGGAGTATCTAAGAATGCAACTGATGCCGAAATAAAATCAGCATTTCGAAAATTAGCCAAAAAGTATCATCCGGATGTCTCTACAGAGGAAAATGCAGCTGAAAAATTTAAAGAATGTCAGGAAGCATATGCCGTTTTATCGGATCCACAGAAAAGAAAGCAATATGATCAATTCGGTCATGCTGCTTTCTCTGGTGGCAATGGTGGAGCTGGTGGTTTTAGTAACTTTGATTTTGGTGATATGTCTGATATTTTTGAAGATTTATTTGGTGGATTAGGTGGCTTTGGAGGATTTTCTAATTTTACTTCAAGTGGCTCTAGAAGAAGCTCTAATGGTCCACGAAAAGGAAATGATGTTTTATATCGAATGACCATTGATTTTGAAGATGCTGTTTATGGAACGAAAAAAGATTTGAAATTAGATGTTGTGGATATTTGTCCAGATTGTGATGGAAAAGGTGGATTTCATCCAGAAACTTGTTCTGCATGTCGTGGATCTGGTACGATTACATCAGAACAAAGAACGATGTTTGGAAGTTTCCTTTCTAAAACAACTTGTCCACATTGTAATGGGACTGGTACTTCTTTTGAGAAAAAATGTAGTACTTGTCGTGGAACAGGAACAATTAAGAAAAATAAAACGATTACGATTACTGTTCCAGCTGGAGTTGATACAGAGAATCGTTTACGTGTAGCTGGAAAGGGAGAAGCTGGAGCTAATGGTGGTAAACCTGGAGATTTGTATGTGGAGTTTACCGTTAGAGATCATGAATTTTATGTGCGAGAAGAAGATGATATTTATATTGATTTGCCATTAACTATAACAGAAGCTGTTTTAGGTTGTAAAAAAGATGTGCCTACTCTTTATGGAAATGTAACTTTATCTATTCCTGCTGGTACACAATCTGAGGATAAATTAAGATTGAGAGGAAAAGGGGTAGAAAATGTTTCTACAAAGAAAAAGGGAGATATGTATGTTATTGCTAAAGTAATTATTCCTGAAAAAGTTAGTCGTGATCAAAAGAAACTATTTGAACAATTAGAAAAAACTACATTGGATAATAGTCCTGAATTTAGAAGATATTATAAATTTTTAAATAAATAATAGGAGAACTGATTTTATTTTAAGAGTTCTCTTATTTTTTTTGTGAAAGTACTTATTGTTATTTTTCTTTTTTTATTTCCTTTTTCTATTAATAAAATATTAATTTATGTTGAAAAATGATAGGAAAATTAGTATAATTATAGCACAAGAAATGAGAAATTTTATATGACTTGTAAGTTCATAATTATTTATATAAAAGATGAAATTTAAAAAAATGAAAATTTTATCGAATGGAAAGTGATGTTATTAGAAAGCGTTTCTATGTTTTAGAAATACTTCTTTAGTAGTTGTTAGTAATTTAATCTCTTTTGGGTTTAATTCCCCGAGGCTTTGTCTCGTAAAAGATTGCGTTCGTTAGAACGCTAGGTATGATACCTCGCTCACGTAGTGAGGCAATTGTCCTGTGGACAATTGAGGGCTCTGCCCCGAGGTAGTTCATTCAAAAAGAGGGAATATATGATTTAGAAATTGAAATAAAAAGACAACAAAATAAGCTGATTAATTTAAAACATGAGTTAGCTGTTTTTCAAGAACAGAAGGGAAAAGGTATTATTAAAGCTTTATCTAAAAAACCAATTAAAACTTTAAAATGAGTTCAGTAAAAATAAGTATTTTTTAGAAGAAGAGGAGGGAGTAATATTATGCAACGATATTTTGTAAAAGAAAAAGAACAAGATACTTTATTGTTGGAATTAACTGATCTTCATCATATTAAAAATGTTATGAGGAATCGTCCAGGAGATTTTATTGAGTGTATTTATCAAGATGAATTGTATATTTGTGAGATAGAAGATCCTATTTCTACTAGAGTAAAAATAGTAGAGAAGAAGATGGAAAATCATGAATCTTTATATGATGTAACGATCGCAATTGCTTTAGTGAAAGAACAGAAGATGGATTTGATTTTGCAAAAATTGACTGAATTAGGAATCAAAAAGATTATTCCAGTTAAAATGGAGCGTAGTATCATACAATTAGATGATTCTAGGATTCAAAAGAAAAAAGAACGTTGGCAAAAAATTTGTAAAGAAGCTGCTGAGCAATCTAAGAGGAATAAAATTCCGGAAATTACAGATGTGATGACAGTAGGGCAATTAAAGAATTTATCTTTTGATCAAAAATATATTTGTAGTACTAAAAATTCTAGGAACTTCAATTATAGCTATTTACAAAAGCAAAAGAAGTATGCTACAATGATATTTGTAATAGGTCCAGAAGGGGGAATTTCTCCTAAAGAAGAAGATTTATTAGAATCATTTGGTTATGTACCTGTTTCTTTCGGTAGTCGCGTTATGCGTGTAGAAACTGCGGCGATTTATGTTGCTAGTGTATTAAATTTTTGTAGTATGGGGTGAATCAAATATGATTGTTTTTTTGAATTTAAAGGAATCTATCAATTTCTTTTTTATTTTGTTGTGCATTATGTTATTCTTTTTTTGTTTTTATTTATATTTTTGTAACAAAAGGTTAAAGCAGCAAGTAATTGATTTAGAAGATGAACAGAAAGAGATATTAGAACGAAAAATTATGAAGGAAAATGGTCAGGATTTAGTTTCTATTCAAAATATTTCTGTAGAAGATAAGATGGTATCAAATTCAAAGAATGCAGGTTGTCAAGTTAAAAGAGAGGTAAAATCAACTTTAAAGAAAAAATTAGAATATGTTCCAACGATGCCAAAAAAGTATCCTATGGAAGTTCAAGATACAAAAAAAAAGGATGCATCTCTCAATTTTGCTTCTTTTAATCATTCGAAGGAGAGTGATAGTCAAAAAAAAGATTTTTCTCGAAAGGTAGCGGTGCAATTGGCGTCTAGAAAAGCTGATGCTTCTTTTCAAGAACAGCAAGAGTTTGATGGAAAGAAAGGGGATAAAGCTTTTCAGGAAGTTTGTTTAGACAATTTTATAAAAAAAGCGCCTAAGGCAGTCAATTATCATCTAGATGATTCTTCTAACAAGGTTTATCAAAAAAATCTTCTTAAGGGACATGATAAAACAACATCTCCAGTATCTATTTCTAATCAAGAAGTTTTTGATATGAATAAGTTAAGTTTTGATTTGAATGAATTTATTAAAAAAAGTGAAAAAATTGTTCCTAAAATTCATCAAGATTCTAAGAAATCTGATTATTTAAAAGAGATATCTGAAAAGATGGCGAATGAGTTAAAGCCTCAAACTATTGAATTAACGGATTATGAAAAGGAACAAGAAGAACATGCAATTATTAGCTATCAAGAATTATTATCTGTAAAAGATCAAGTTATTGTCGATGATGATGATGAAACGATTGATTTTATTGAGGAATTAAAACATTTTCGTAATACATTACATTAGTTATTTCATTCATAAGTTATTATGGAACATCATAAAATTTATTATGAATCAAAATCAGAATCAAGGTCAAAATTCTACTCAGAATGGAGCTAATAATCCAACGAATCGAGAAGCGTCTAAATTAATTACTTTAACAGCTTTTTTAATTGGATATATATTAATTGATAATTTAAATAGTAATGAACAAAGTGCTATAGGGAATTTTTTTATGTTAATTGGGCAAACACTTTGTACTTCTGGAAGTGAAAATTTTAAGAGAGATTGGTCTCCTTATGCAAATCCTACTAATTCTTCTCCTGGTGGTGGATTTCATTCTAATTCTTATCATCCTGATAATTTGTCTTCTGCTTCTTCTTTTGATGGAATGACACGAGAACAGACTATTGATATGTTGAATCGAACTCGTAATATATTTAATCAAGAAATTGATAAGTTAAAATAAAAAGAAAGTTTTTCTAATTGAAATTACTTTCTTTTATTCTACTGTTACTGATTTTGCTAAGTTCCTAGGTTTATCTATATCACAACCACGTTTTTTTGCTATGTTGTAAGCAATTATTTGTAAGGGGATTACATTTAGAATTGGTTGAACGTAAGGAGCCATTTTGGGGATCCATATGACTTCATCATAGCATTCTTTCTCTATGGAATTAGTAAGATTATCTAAAGTAAGAAGTACTATTTTTGTTCCTCTTGCTTTTAATTCTTTTATATTACTAATGGTTTTTGGAATTAATTCTTCTTTGGTAGCCATTACAATAGCGCATGTTTCTTCATTCATTAAAGAAATTGTTCCATGTTTTAATTCACCAGCTGGCATTGCTTCACTATGGATATAGCTAATTTCTTTTAATTTTAGCGAACCTTCCATCATAGTTACGTAATCAATATTTCTTCCTAAATAAAAGATATTATTGTAATTCCATAATAAACTTGTTAAGTTATCGTAATTTTTATGGATTACTTCTTTTATTTTTTGAGGTAATTGATGATATGTATTTTTTATTTCTGCTAGGGTTAGATTATGGTTTATGATTCCTAATCGAATTGCTAACATACTAAAAATGTAGAGTTGTGAAGTATAAGCTTTGGTGGAGGCTACGGCTACTTCTTGTCCTGCTTTGGTATAAATTACTTTTTCTACAGATCGGGCAATTGAACTATCTTCTGTGTTTATGATTCCTAACGTGTGAGCTTTATATTGTTGAACTCGTTTTATACAAGAAAGAGTATCAGCTGTTTCTCCAGATTGAGAGACTACGATGACTAAAGTATTCTGATCAATAAATAATTTTTGATAACGGTATTCTGATGCTATGAATACGTTTACTTCTATGTTGCCATATTCTTCTAATAGATATTTTCCAATCATTCCAGCATGATAAGCAGTTCCACATCCAATGATATGAATTTTTTTATATTTGCTTATATCAGGTAATTCCATGATATGGTTTAAATATTTTGTATTCCAAAGTTGTATTTTTTCACTTTGTTCATAGATTTCTTTTAACATATAATGGGGAAATTGTTTTTTGTCACTACTTTGATTTTTGGTATCTATTTTCTTTAAAGTTGGCATTTTTCTTTTGCCATTTTTAATGATTTGGTATTCATTGGTCGTTAAAATACCTATTTCCATATCTTCTAATATAATATAGTTTGAAACTTTATCTGCAAATGCTGAGATATCTGATGCTACATAAATTTCGTTAGTTCCAAGTCCAATCACTAGTGGGCTATCTTTTTTCATTACAAATAATTGGTTTGGTATTTCTTCTACTATGATAGCAATGGCATAACTTCCAATAAATGTATTCATACAGTTTTTTAATATTTCACTCATATTATGTAGTGGATTTTTTTGATATTCATAATCGATATAGGCACAAGCTACTTCTGTGTCTGTGTCGCTTTTAAAGCTGTATCCTTTTTCTTGTAATATTTTTTTTAGGTCTTGATAGTTTTCTAAAATCCCATTATGAACGATTGTAATTTTTCCTACTTGGTGGGGATGGGAGTTTTTTTCTGTTACTTTTCCATGAGTTGCCCATCTTGTATGGCCAATTCCAAGTTGGGACTGTTCTTTAAAACATATTTTTTTTTCTAATTCTTGAATTCTACCTACGCTTTTTATTATTTTGATATTGTTTTTATGAAAATAGGCAATTCCGGCTGAGTCATATCCTCGATATTCTAATTTTTTTAATCCTTCAATTAATTTTGGTAAAGCATTATTTTTTCCTATATATCCAATTATTCCACACATGTTTTTTCCTTTCTATTTGGGATATCCTGTTGTTCTAATTTTATTTTTATTTTTTATAGATATCTTTTTTATGTAGTATTCGCTAGTATTTGTTCGGATTTGATAAATTATGTTTTTTTATCATTTAGTTAAATTTTTTGGCACTTGGGTTAACTTTATATTATTTTTTTCAAAATTATACTAGCTTAATCTTATTATATAGGAGAATATTAAGAAGTTTCAACTGTTTATACAGTTATTTTACAATGATTTGTTCATTTTTTGTAATCATTATTTTATCTTTGCGTATTGGTTATTATCATTTTAGTTCATAAAATAGAATTTTATTTGGTGAAAATGTCTGTCAATTAAAAATTAAGTTTTTAAAAACAATTGTCAATTTTGGTATTAATTGCTATAATGAATTAAGAAAAAAGAAAGAAGTGATTTCATTATGAAAAGAATATTAACTGGATTACAACCTAGTGGAGAGTTAACTTTAGGAAGTCTTCTTGGCGGAATTAATCAATCCATTAGATATCAAGATGAATTTGAATCTTTTATTTTTGTACCAGATATGCATGCCATTACGGTACCTCAAGATCCAAAGATACTAAGGGATAGAATTAAGAAAAATGTAGCACTTTATATTGCGTGTGGAATTGATCCTAAAAAGAATATCATTTATATTCAGTCAGAGAATTTATATCATGCTAATCTTTCATGGATTTTAGAATGTAATACTTATATGGGAGAAGCATCTCGTATGACTCAGTTTAAGGATAAATCTAGTAAATTTCAAAATGTTCCAGTTGGGTTATTTACTTATCCTATTTTAATGGCTTCAGATATTTTATTATATGATGCAGATTATGTTCCAACAGGAATGGATCAGAAACAACATGTAGAACTATGTCGCGATCTAGCAGGAAGATTTAATAAGAAATATGGAGATACTTTTAAATTACCAGTGCCAATGATTCCCAAAATGGGTGCTAAAATTATGGATTTACAGGAACCTACTAAAAAGATGAGTAAATCTTCTCCTAATCCTAAAGGAATTATTTATTTATTAGATGATGAGAAGACAATTCGTAAAAAGATTATGGCTGCTGTTACAGATTCGGATGCGAGAGTAGATTATGATCCTGATAAAAAACCTGGAATTTCTAATTTACTAACGATTTATGCTAGTTTAAAAGAGCTTAGTATGGAAGAAGTAGTGAGTTATTTTAAAGATTATAATTATGGTTCTTTAAAGAAGGAAGTTGCTGATGTGGTAGTAGAGAAATTAATGGGAATTCAAGAGAAGTATTACGAATTGATGCAAAGTGATGAAATGGAACAAATCTTAAATCATGGTGCTGAAGTTACAAATGAAATTGCTCGTAAGAAATATGAGGATGTTAGAAGAAAGATAGGACTAGGGAGATAAGATTTATGATTTATTTAGATTATTCTGCAACTACACCAGTAGATAGAAAAGTTTTAAATACATTTAATAAAGTATGTTTAGAATATCCAGGTAATAGTAATTCACTTCATAAACTAGGAACAGAGGCAAAAGAATTAGAAGATTTTGCAACTAAAAAGATAGAGATGTTGTTAAATTTACATAATTCTGAAATTATTTATACTAGCGGTGCTAGTGAATCTAATAATCAAGTAATTAAAGGGATTTGTTCTAGATATCAAAACAGAGGAAAACATATTATTACTACTTTTTTGGAACATTCTTCTATTTTATCTACTGTAAATTATTTATCTAGTCAAGGTTTTATGGTAGATTATGTTAAAATAAAAGAAAATGGTAGAGTAGATTTGGATCATTTGAAGCAACTTCTAAATAATGATACAATTTTAGTTAGTATTTGTGCTATAGATAGTGAATTAGGAATTAGGCAACCAATTGAAGAAATTTCTAATATGTTAAAGGAATATCCAAAATGTTTTTTTCATGTTGATTGTACACAGGCTTTAGGTAAAATTTCTATTAATTTTGATTTGATGGATTTTGCTAGTGCATCGGCTCATAAAATATATGGAATGAAGGGAATAGGTTTATTAATTAAGAAAAAAAATATTATGATTGATAATTTGATTCATGGTGGAAAAAGCACAACTAGTTATCGAAGTGGCACCCCTGCTTTACCACTTATTGTTTCTACTATGAAGGCATTAGATTTAATTATTCCAAATATTGATAAGAATTATGAATATGTGGAAAAGTTACAGAAAATTATTTTAGCAAAGTTCAAGAGTTATCCAGATATTTTTATTAATAGTACGGAATATTCTATTCCATATACTATCAATATTAGTATTCCTAACATCAAACCAGAGACATTTGTTCATGCAATGGATGAATATGATATTTATATTTCTACAAAAAGTGCTTGTTCTAGTGCCAATACTATGTCTGATTCTGTTTATGCTGTAACAAAAGATAGAGATAAAGCTATGAGAAGTATTCGAATTAGTCTTTCTTTTTTGACAACAGAAGATGAAATAGAAGAGTTTTTAAGAGTATTTGATATTTGTTATCATCAATTAAGGTTAAAAGGATAGTTGTGAGAAAATTGATATCAATTCCATGGAAAAATTTTTTTGGATTTTTGTTACTTTTTTTTGTAAGTAGTATGTTGATAGGAACAATTCCTGTAAAAGCAGAGTCAAATGAAAAAAATTTAGTTAATATTTATTTTTTTTATTCTAATAGTTGTTCTCATTGTAAAAGTGAAAGTAAATTATTAAATTTGTTAGAGGAACAATATTCAAATATTCGTATTTATCGCTATGAAATTCATGAAGATAAAAATAGGGAAATATTAGAGAATGTTCAGAAAATGTATCATTTACAGTTGGATGTAGTACCAATTACCATTATTGGTGATACTATTTATACGGGATATCATGAGGAGAAGAGTAAGTTAAAATTTATTAAGACAGTAGAATATTATTCTAGGTATGGTTATGAAGATAGGGTTGGTGAATTCTTACAAATAGAGTTATTACCTTCTAAAAAAACAGAAAAAAATCTTCCTACATTGGAAGAATTTATAGATTCATATGAAAATTATTTATTGGTTGGTATTTTTCATACAGATGATTTGGATATGTCATTTAATACTTTTTTATTGGGAATATTATCTGAAAGTAATCTTATTAATATATTAGCTATTGTTGTTGTTTTCTTTCTTTCTAAAATTAATGATAAACGTCATAAGATTGTGTTGTTGGCTTATTATTTGGTTTTATCTTTTTTATTGTTTACAACCTATTTGTTTTCTAATAAGGTTTATACATTAGGAATAGAGATATTGATATTAATTTTATTTATGTTTGGGTTATTGGGCTTTTCTAGGTATAAAAAAAAGTTATATATGGTTGGAAATATTCTTGTTATAATTGCAATTATTGTTAACTATATTGAAAATCATTTTTTTGGAAAATATGTTTTGATTTTTAAAAATTTGACTTTATTACATCATTTTTCTAATTTAGAAGTTATTTTTTATTATATTCAGTATTTATTTATTATCTTTATTGTGAAGTTTTTATTTATATTGATTTTTCAAATTGGAAAAAGGATGTTTCAAAGGTTGTTTAGATATGAATAAAATAATGTGGTGAAAGAACTTTTTCTTTTTTTTGAAATTAGTGGATATAGATAGTTTATTTAGAATAAGAATTTAAGAAGTCTATTTTGTAATCTGTTAATTGATTTAATGCTTGAAGGGACTTTTTATAAAACATTATGCGTATCTTTTAAAACTAATATTTTGTAGTTTGCAAAAATTATTAGGTTTCTTTGAACTTAAATAATTTTAGTTATGAAAAATACTAGAAATCACATCTTAAGATTTTGAGATGTGATTTTCGGTTTCTCTTAAATTCAAAGAATCTTAAAAGATGATGTTTTTTTTTATTTTTGATTAAGCAATTAACTTTAAAATAAAGAAGAGATATTAAATATTTTTATTATCAGATTTTTTTTATAAAAGCATAGTGAATATAATTATATTAGGTTTGTCAAAATTCGATGAGCCATTGATTTTAGTTTTTTTTATAATTATTTCTGTTAAACAAATCATAAATCAACGGAATGTTAATTTTTTTGCAAAAAGATAATATTTTATTAGAAAAAGTGTTGACAGAGAAAAATAGATTTGGTATATTTGATATGCGCTTTGAAAAAGAAGAGTTTCATTTTATTAAAAACTATTAAAATTTAGAATTTATGATTGACTTTTCTTGGAGTTTTTGTTAAAGTATTAAATGTA
>JALEZJ010000110.1 GCA_022772985.1 Erysipelotrichaceae bacterium
AGAGGAAAACCAGATTGGAATTGATATTGCCATCATACTCATAGAAACTATAATTCCAATTGTTATATGTTTTTTATTCACATATTTTCTTAAACGATCGTGTTTGCAATTCATATACTCATGATTGGTATATTCTAAATACTTTTTTAAATCATTATAATATTGTTTTTCTATGCAAGATAAATTTTTTCCCTTTCTTTTGGGAACGATTCTTTTGTTTTTGTCAATGGAACCATCGTCATTATATACTGTATATATATAATTATAATCGGTTTCTTCTACACGATGGATTGTTCCCTTTTTTCCATAATAAGGTAATTCAGGAAATAGTGTTATGGTCTGATTATTATTTGAATTGGTTTGAACTTTTTTATTTTTCGTTTCAAACATCGTTGAAAATAATTCTTTTATCATTCTACCATCCCCTTTTGTGGGATTTATTATAGTACATTTGTTAAAAAAAGTCAATACAAAGCATTAAAATTACTTTTTAGTTATTTTTGACAATTGCTATTTAAAAAAAGGTATAGTATAATTAGCAAAAGGTGATACTATGAAGAGTGTAAAAAAGACTGAACACACAATTATTATTAAAAATTCTAAATTTATTTGTTTCTTATTTCAAGTAGAAAGTAGAGAAGAAATTTCTCTTATTTTAGAAAAAATAAGAGAAAAATACTGGGATGCTACTCATTGTTGTTACGCTTATATTTTAGAAAATGATAAAAAAGAAAGCGATGATGGGGAGCCTTCTGGTACAGCAGGAATTCCTATGCTACAAGTTTTAGAAAAAAATGGTCTTAATCATGTTTTATGTATTGTTGTTCGATATTTTGGAAAAATAAAATTAGGTGCTGGTGGTTTGGTTCGAGCTTATACTAAAAGTGTTACCGAAGCTTTAAAAGATCATATTATTACATTAAAAAAAGGTGTTTGCGCTAATATTACTTTTTCTTATGATAACCTAAAAAATATAGATTATTTATTAAAGGATGCTATTGTTTTAAAAAAAGATTTTCAAGATAAAATTACTTATCAAATTCATATTTCTTTAGATGACTTAGACAAAATAAAATCTATTTTGGGAATTGAGATTAAGATTTGTCATTATCTATATCTTCCTTCGTAATATAATAACTTTTTAAAATACTATAGGCTAAGGCGGTAATGGTCATCGGTCCTACTCCGCCTATTGATTTTGCAAAATATTTTATTTTGGAATTTTGTTCATCGGATAAAGCTACATCTCCACACAAATTTCCGTTTAAGTAATTTATGCCAATATCAATTATAGTACTATTTTCTTTGAATTGTTTATCTGATAAGAAATGTGGTTTTCCAGTTGCAGTGACTACAATGTCTGCATTTTTAATATAATCTTCTAAATTACTAGTTTGACTATGACATACTGTTACGGTACAATCTTGTTTTAAAAAATATTGAGCTAATGGGATTCCAATTGTTTCACTACGATTGATAATTACAACATTTTTTTTGCAAATATTAATAGCATAATTTTCAAGAAGCATTATAGTCCCTAGTACAGTATTGGGCAGATATCCACCTTCGCCATTTTTTAATTTTATTTTGTTTTTATCATTCATACCTTCAATATCTTTTGTTGGTAAGATAGTATTTCTTACTTTTTGAAGTGGTAAATGTTTGGGAATTGGTAGTTCTATCATAATAGATGTAATTTTAGGAACTTTATTTAGTTTGTTGATTAATTCTAATAAGGTATTTAGAGAAATATCTTCATAATGGTAATATTCTATTTCATATCCTACAAATTCAGTCATTTTCTTTATTTGTTTAAAAAAGATAGTGTTTGCTTTGTTTTCTCCTATTGAAATTATTGCTAGTACTGGTTTTATTCCTAATAAGGATACAAATTCTTTTATTTCTGTTAAAAATTTTTTTTGTAAATTTTTTCCATCTAAATATTCCATAATGTCACCTAATGAAAGTATAACATAAAAAAAACAATTTATGGTAAGTTTGGAATATTTTTATCATTATAATTTCTTTAAAAGATATGATACTAATAATGTAATCTGTTTTAAGATTCAAAAAGGAGATGTGATTATGTTTAAAAAACATAAACTGACAACACTTTTGTTGCTTCTTCTTATTAATGTTATGATACCTCTTAATGCATTTGCTTATTCAGATTATATTTTAGCTGGTGGTCAAAATATCGGAATTCTGCTTAATAGTAATGGTATTTTGATTGTTGGTACTTATGAAGTTGGAGCTCAAAATCCTGCTTTAGATGCTGATTTGCAAACAGGAGATAGAATTATTTCTATTAACAATCAAGCAGTCCATTCTATTGAAGAAATGCTCCAAGTAATTGCTTCTTTAGAGAATCCTACTAGTATTGAAGTCACTTATTTGAGAGGAAGTAGTGAAAAAACAACTACTTTAAATTTGGTAATGGATGATAATCAAGTTTATAAGACAGGTCTTTATGTAAAAGATAGTATTAATGGAGTGGGAACTTTAACTTTTATTGATCCAGCTACCAAACTTTATGGTGCTTTAGGTCATGAAATTATTGAAAAAACAACTGGACAACGATTAGAGATTAAAGATGGCAAAATTTATAGCTCTATTGTAACAGGAATTACGCCATCAAATGAAGGAAATCCAGGTGAGAAAAATGCACGATATGATGTCAATGATATCTTTGGAAATATTACCGAAAATAGTAGTTCAGGTATTTTTGGTACATATACAGATGAGCTTCCAGATAATAAATTGTATAAAGTGGCAAAGGTAGAAAATATTCAGTTAGGGAAAGCCTCCATCCTAACTGTAATTAATGATAATCAAGTGGAAGAATTTACAATTCATATATTAAAATTAAGTCCTGAGTCTAAAGAGACAAAAAACATTTTGTTTGAAGTAACGGATAAAAGATTGTTAGATACTAGTGGCGGAATTGTTCAAGGAATGAGTGGAAGTCCAATTATTCAAAATAATATGATAATTGGTGCAGTTACACATGTGGTAGTAGATGATTGTACAAAGGGATATGGTATATTTATTACAAATATGTTAGAAGAAGCTGAGAATTAAAAGACTTATGTTTTAGGTCTTTTTTTTCGTTTTGAGATCGTAAAATTTTAAATTTTATTAATTGTTTTATGTATTCTATTATAATTCAATTTCTAATATCATAAGATAAAATTATAGAAACTTCTTTACTTTTGAAAATTAATCAATAATTGGATTTTGTTTGAAATACCTGTTTTTTAGTTTCCATTTTATCCATAAAAAAAAACAATCATTTTCAGATTGATTTTAATTAAACGTCTCTAAGTGAGACGATTTTATCTACTGGTGCTGAAAACAGGACTCGAACCTGCGACCTATTCATTACGAGTGAATTGCTCTACCAACTGAGCCATTTCAGCATATATGTGTATTATAGCATAAAATACTATAATACACAATATTTTTTACAGATGTTATTTTATTAAATTCGTTAAATTTCTTTGGGGCTATTCTATTAGCAATAACTCCCATTTACTGCTCTTCTAATTGCTGAACCTACAGCTTGTCCAATTGAGAACATGACCGATACAGTTCTCATCATGGCATTTAGCATGGCACTACTAAATCCGGCTCCCCCTTTAATTGTAAACATCTCTTCTTTTTTTAATTTTTGCATTTCCTTTTTCTCCTTTTTAATTATTACATTTTTTAGGGTTTATTACACCATCTATTATTCCAATTAGAAATGAGGCAAAAGCTCCTATCCCGGCCATCATTCCCCAATTAATACCGCCTCCTTGTATTTCTTGTAACTCTTTATTTGTCATGCTTTGCATTTTATTTTTCCTCCTTCTTACTCTTTATGTAATCTACTATTTTTTGATCTTTTTTTAAAATTTTTACATCTACTTGGTATCCGTTCATTTGGTATTTTTCTTCTAAATTATCTATTTTTAAATATACTTTTTGATAATTTTGTTTATTTTGATATACTAATTTAGAATCTATTTTGTATACGTGATAAGTATATTCTTTTGTATCAATTAGTATTTTATTTTGATTCGCTATTTGATTTACCTCCTTTACTGGTATTAATACTTCTAAGTAATAAAAGGAGTTTTCTTTTAAGATAAGGGTGTGAAATTGAAAAAACGATTGATAATTTAAAGTATTAATCCCCCAAATAACGAGAAAAACGATTAGATAAAAATTTAAGATAAATACTTTTATGATACATTTTGTTTTTCTATGTAGGATAATATAGCTATCAAGCATAAATTTCTCCTTTTTGATCATTTCTTTCTTCTTTTATTCTTCCTTTTTCTAAATGGATTACTTTCGTGAATAAATCTAAATTTTCTACTCTATGTGAAATGATGATAATCGTCTTGTCCGTATATTTAGAAAAAACATTTTTTAGAATTTTTCGTTCCAAATTAACATCTACTGCATTTAGTCCTTCGTCGATCAACATAATTTTAGTTGGTTTTAGTAGCATTCTAGCTAATATGATTCTTTGTCTTTCTCCACCGGATAAATTTAGACCATTTTCTTCTAATTTTGTTTCGTATCCAAGGAATAAATTTTTTACAAATTCATCTACACATGCTATTTTACATACCTCTATGAACTCTTGATCTGATATATTTCTATCTAAAATAATATTGTTCTTGATAGTATCTGTATATAAAATTTCATTTTGTGAAACACTTGAAATATTTTTTCTTATGTTTTGAATTGAAAAATCATTTAAATCCACTTCATCAAGATAAATCATATCCCGGTTGATAGGATAGTATTTTAGTAATAATTTAAAAATGGTGCTTTTCCCACTACCTGAGTCTCCTAAGATCATTACTTTTTCTTGATGTTCTATTCTTAAATTTATTTCATTTAAAACTTTTTTTTGAGTGTTATAACTAAAAGATAGGGAGTGAATTTGTATAGAACCTTGAATTTCAAAATTTGTTTTGGTGCTTAGATCCTCTGTATCTATATCTAATAAGTGATTGACTCTTTTTAAAGAATTTAATGCATAATAATATTCTTTACTTAAATCTATTATATTCTTAATTGGCTCAATAAAATAGTTTGCTAATAAAGTAAATGTCAGGAAAGTTCCTAATGATATTTTCTCATCCATCACAAAATGAAATCCTAAGAACTCAATCAATAATATTCCGATTAAAGATACAATATCTTTCATGAATAATTCTAAATTACTCATATTTTCATAAATAAAGCGATCGTTTAAAGCTTGTACATATATTTGTTCCATCTTTTGATTTGTTCTTGTTTCTATATTTATATTTTTAATTGTCTCATAGCCAGTAATAGACTCTACTAAAAAAGAATTAATTTCTGCACTATGTTTTTGATTTTTCTCTGTATATTTTTTTAATATCGGTCTAAAAATATAAAAAATTAAGAGATAAATCAGAATAATTACTACAAGAAGACAGAATAAAATATTGTTTATTGTATAAAGGAGTATGCCACTAATTATGAATATGATAAAATCTAAGAATACAGTGAGAATTATTTTATTTAAAATATTTTTTACATAGATTAAATCATTTATTCTACTAATCACTTCTCCGGTTGTTCGATTCTTATAGTAACTATAAGGAAGTAAAAGTAATTTCTTGAAAGTATTTAAAAAGATGGAACAATCTAATTTTTGATTTAAATAAATTAATAACTCAGTTCTAAATAAGCTAGCAATACATTTTATTATCAACAATACGCTAAAGAAGAAAGTTACAATTCGTAAATTATTTTTTGTAGTATTAATTATATTATCCAATATTACTTGAAAATAAGTAGCATACAGGCAGGAAACTATCGTAAAGATTATAGATAGAAATAGGATATTAAAAACAATGCTTTTATTTTGATTTATTATTTCTATGATTAGCTGGTTTAAAAAATTTTTTTCTTGATAGAATTGTAATTTTTTCACAGTTGAAAAAATCATAATATATCCTGTCCATGATGTAAAAAAATCGTCTAGTGAAATTGTTCTTGCACCAATTGCAGGATCCATCATAAGTACTTTGTGTTTCGTTATTTCATATACAACTACAAAATGCTCATAATGATTATCAATTAATTGGCAAATGAAGGGTCTATTTATCTCACTTAAAGAATTATTATCTGTTACTTTATAGCCAATTGCTTCAAGACCAATTTTTTCAGCAGCTTCTTTTAAATAATAAAAATTCGTTCCTGTCTTATCAGTATGAGTAAGTTCTGCTAGCTTATTTATCGAAATATTACCATGATAATAGCGGATGATAGATAATAAAGAAGCTGCACCACACTCTTTATATCCATCTTGTTTGACAATTAAATTTTTTTTCATCTTTTACCTCCTCTACCTATATTATTAGAGGTAACTTTTGAAAATCCTTTTTAGTTTGAAAAAATTTTTTATTTTTTTCTAGTTAAGCGAACATTTTTTCGATAATTGTTCGATGGAAGCTAGTTATCTTATTTGACTTTTATAAATGATTTTTGAAGATAAAAAAAATAAGATGGTTGTTTGGTTAGGATATACTAAAACTTTTAAAAAACTTATTCCATCTTATTTATTCTTTTTTATTGCTTCTAAACGATTGATTTTTATTCCTAGTTTTATAAATTTTTTTTCATATTCCGTTTGAATGTTATTAGTAGTATCTTCTTGATATAAATCTCTTGTTACAGATATTATTTGATAGCCAAATTCTTGTAGAGATTCTAGCGAATACAAAAACAGATCATTATTATCCGTTTTCATTACAATGTGTGCATCTTTTTTGAAAATAGTTTGATACTTTTCTAAAAAGTTAGGGCTAGTTAATCTCCTTTTGGCATATCTATCTTTCGGCCATGGATCCGAAAAATTTAAATAAATTAAATCTATTTCTTTATCAAAAATAGTATCTATTAACCTAGCATCCATTCTAATTAGTTTTAAATTTTTTAATTCTAATTCATTCGATTTTTGAATGGCTCTCACTAAGACACTATCATATTTTTCAATTCCAATAAAATTAATATTTGGATATTTTAGAGCATTTTCAATGATAAAATCTCCTTTTCCCATTCCTATTTCTATATAGATTGGATTTTTATTTTTAAAAAATAATTGCCACTTTCCTTTATATGATGGAGCATTATCGATGTAATAAGTTCCTTTTTTAATCATTTCATCTGCTCCTTTTACATGTTTTAATCGCATACTCTCATCCCCTAAAAAACACTTTATCTTAATTATTTATTTTATCACTTGATAAACTAGTTCCACTTGCTTTGGCTTTTCTTTATTAATAGAAAATGCTTCTGTTGATATTTCTTTTGGATTTAATTCTTTACAAGTATAAAGATGCATTAATATATCTTCTTTTTCAATATATTCTCCTATATTTTTTGCTATAACAATTCCGGCTCCATAATCAATTTTATCTTTTAAAGATAATCTTCCGGCTCCTAAATGCATCGATAATTTTCCTAATGATAATGCATCAATACTCGCTAAGTAACCACTTTCTTTACTTTTTATTTCATAGTGAAATTTACTTTCTGGCAATTCTTCTAAGTTTCCTTTTTGATAATGAACGAATTCCAAAAACTTCTGATAAGCTCGTCCATTTTTTAAACTTTCTAAGATTTTTTCTTTTGCTTCATCATAAGAAATATTTAACCCTAAACTTACCATATAGCAGGATAGCTCAATACATAGAGTTGTTAAATTACCACATTTTTGATTTTTTAAAACATCTATTGACTCTTTTACTTCTAGAGCATTTCCAATGTTATTTCCTAGAGGAATATCCATATTTGTTAACAAACATACTACTTCCATGTTATTGGCTTTCCCTATTTGAATCATTAATTTAGCTAATTTTTTTGCATCTTTTAAGTTTTTTATTAAAGCTCCTTTTCCTACTTTTATATCAATTACTAATTTTTTAGTGCCACACGCAATTTTTTTACTCATAATGGATGAAGCAATTAGTGGAATCGATTCTACTGTACCAGTCACATCTCTTAGCGCATAAATTTTTTTATCAGCAGGTACTAAATTATTTGTTTGACTTACGATGGCAATTCCAATTTCTTGTACTTGTTTTAAAAAATTATCGGTGGAAATATTTACTTGAAAACCTGGAATTGATTCTAATTTATCAATAGTCCCACCAGTATGTCCTAAACCTCTACCACTCATTTTGGCTACTTTTACACCACAGGAAGCTACAATAGGTGCTACGATCATTGTTGTTTTATCCCCTACTCCACCTGTGGAGTGTTTGTCTACGATGTTCCCTAATTTACTTAAATCTAATTGTTCTCCACTTTCTAACATAAATTTTGTTAATGCTATAATTTCATGATCAGTCATACCATTTAATACAATAGCCATTAATAAACTACTCATTTGGTAGTCTTTTATTTCATCATTAAGATATCCTTTTATTACAAATTTTAATTCTTCTTCGCTTAAGATTTTTCCTAATCTTTTTTTATTGATAATTTCGATAATATCCATATGAATTCTCCTTTTTTATCTTTTTTTATTTTATTATTATAAAATACTTATCCTTCTTACTTATAGAAGATTAAATTTTATCTTCTTTATAATTAGAATGAAATAGGTCTTTTTCTTTTTCTTCTGATATTTCTATTTTCTCAATATTTGGTAAATCTGCTTTGGTAGAAAGGCCAAAGTAATCTAGAAAGTCATCAGTTGTTTTATAAAGGATAGGATGTCCTGGCATCTCTGATTTTCCTGATTCTTTAATAAGGCCTTTTGCTAATAATTTTCTTATCACAAAAGCTGATTCTACTCCTCTCATTTCATCTATTTGTCCTCTAGTCATTGGCTCGTTATAAGCGATAATTGCTAATACCTCTAAAGCAGCTTGGGATAAAACATGCGTACTAGGATTTTCTAGTAGCTTTTCATAATATTCTTTGTGTTCTTGTTTGGTTGTTAATTTAAAGGTATTGCCTAAATAACTTAGTCTTAAGCCCCTATTTTCTTGCTCATAACTAGATTTTAATCGATATACTAGTTCCTTAGCCTCTTCTTCTTTTAAATTTAAAATAGACATTACCTCTTTTAAGGTAAGTCCAACATCCCCTTGAACGTATAATAAACCTTCTAGTATTCCTTCCATCATTTCACCTTCAACTCTATGAATATCTTATCGAAATTTGCTTCTTGTGTCAAGATAACATCTTCTTCTTTCGCTAATTCTAATATGGACATGAATGTTACTACAATATAACTTTTATTATAAATAGTAAATAGCTCGGTAAATTCTGCTTTTTTTCTTGTTTGTAGAAAAGCTTTGATATCATTTTTTCTTTTTTTTACGCTATATTCTTTATTGGTTACTTTTGTATGAATTGGTTTTTCCATATTCTTTCGTTCTAAAAATTTAGTAAATGCTAACATTAAATCATCTAGAGTTGTGTCTGTATCATTTATAAATTTTTGATTTAGCAATTCATTTAATTTAGATGGAGCTTTCGTATAAATTGTTTTTCTATCTGATTCTAAAAGTTTAAAATCTTTGGTAATTTCTTTATATTTTTGATATTCAATTAACTTTTGAATTAGGGATTCACGACTTATTTCTTCTTCTTCAGAATCTTCTATTTCTTTTTTGATTGGTAGTAATGATTTGGATTTTATTTCCATTAAAGTTGCTGCCATAACCAAATATTCTGATGCTATATCAATATTTAATTGTTCCATTTTGTGAATATACTCTAGATATTGATTGGTAATTTCATTTATATTAATGTCATAAATATTAATATTAGATTCTTTTACTAAATGTAATAATAAATCTAATGGTCCTTCAAATTTGTCTATTTTAATATAGTATTCCATCTGTTCACCTTCATTTACTAAAAAAATTATACCATAAAACAGTTCATGGAAAAAGAATTTTTCTGTCTCATCCATTTGGGATGATTTCTTTAGAATGTTTTTAAAAAAAAGAAAACTACTTTATTTTATCAAAATATGTGATTTTTTTACATTCTAAGAAAAATTCTTTTTCTTTTGAAAATTTATTTTTCTAAGTAGTTGATCGCATCTTCAAAGGTTTTTACTTCTACTATTTCAATGTCATAATTTTTTTCTTTTACTATTTTTTTTGCTTCTTGATAATTATCACTTGGTACTAATACAATGTCCATGTTGTCTTTTACTGCACCCATAATTTTATATTTAATGCCATCTATTTTACCAACGTTTCCATTCATATCAATAGTACCTGTTCCAGCTATATTTCGTCCTTTTAGGATATCTTTTTCACTAATTGCACTATAGATACTAAGGGCCATCATTAGGCCACCAGAAGAACCACTTTCACTTTTTTTAAATTTTAGTTCTATTTGCGGATCAATCTCATAATCATAATCTGTTATGATTACTACTCCAATTCCTTTTGTTTCTTCTATTTCTTGTATCTTTACTGTTACTTCTTGTTCTTTTCCGTCTCTTTTTAGTAAAAAAGTTAAATTATCCCCAATTTCTTTTTGTGAAATAGTTTGTTTTATCATTTCTACATTTTCGATGGGTTCCCCTTCTAACTCAAGAAGTTCATCGCCAATTTCTAGACCATTTTTAGTGGTAGTACCAATTACTAAATTTCTCTTATTTTTAATTTCTATTTTGCAATTTGCAGCGTTATATGCAACATAGATGGCATTATGAATAGAATTATCTAGCATAATCTTATTTCTCGTATCAATTTCTTCGGGTGTTTCATCTGATATTTGATTTGCACTAATTTCTTCAACATCCCACTCTTTTATTATATAAGACATCAAATAAGTTGGGATCGTTGCTACATATTCTGTTACATATAGCATATTGAGACTACCATCATATTTTTTTAAGTTTTTATATTCAATTCGATCATTAATATTAATTGTTCCTCCTGGAGTATTAATGTAATAAGGTAGTCTAATATTAAATAATAAAATGACAATTAAAATCGTAAGTAAGTAAAATTTGTTTTCTTTGATATATTTTTTCATTTTTTAGCTCCTTTTTCTATTTTTTTGAATTTTATCATATAATAAATTGTGAACATTATGAAAAATAAAATTTTTGATTTAATGGTTATTTTATCTTTTTTAATTCTATTATTAGAAGTTCTTTTTCATAAAACCCTTGTTTTTGAGACGATTTCTTATTCGCTTCATATTTGGGTTACTTCTCTTATTCCATCTATGTTTCCTTTTTTTGTAATTTCTGATATTTTAATTCAATATCATATTACTAATTATATTCCAACTTGGTTAAAAAAGACTTTCACAAAATTGTTTCGTGTTAGTGAGCCTGTTGTTACTGTGTTCTTTCTTTCTTGTATATCAGGGTTTCCTTCTAATGCTAGAAATACTAGAGCTTTATATGATCAAAAATTACTAACAAAAGAAGAAGCTAGTCATGCTTTGATCTTTACTCATTTTTCTAATCCGTTGTTTATTCTTTCTACAGTGGCAGTTTTCTTTTTACATCGAGAAGCATATGGATATTGTATTTTAGTGGCACACTATTTAGGAAATATTGTTTTAGGAGTTATTTCTTCCTATTTTTATTCTCCTCATGATATTAATTATACGCATCTAAAAGAGAAAAGTCAAAGTTTTAGTACAATTTTGATTAAAGCTATTCGTTCTTCTATTGATACTTTACTTTTAATATTAGGTACTTTAACCTGTTTTTTAGTATTGTCTTCTTTGATGATCCATCATCTAAAAATGGGAGCTTACTCTTCTTCTATTATGAAAGGAATTTTGGAAATTACTATGGGATTGAAGTCTCTTTCGCTTCTTTCTGTTAATGATTGCTATAAAGTGGTAATTTCTACTATGTTTATTTCTTTTGGTGGGTTATCGGTACATTTGCAAGTCTTATCACAATTAGTGGATACAGAAATTTCTTATCATCCTTTCTTTATAGCTAGAATTTTTCATGCTATTATTTCAGGTGGAATCAGTTATTTGTTGTTTTGTTTCTTCTTTTAGAAGAATTTTGGAATGAATCGCTTAAAATACTTCATTTGCTTTTTTCTTTGAGAGATGACTTTCCTAGAGAAATGAATGTTTATTTTATTTCATAGAGAAAACTAATTTTAGCACTAATTTGGTTTATTTTTCTTTCTACTTAGGGTAAGCTATTCTAGAGGGAAAAAATAGTTTAGTATTTTAACAAAAAAAAAGAAGAAAGTTTTTAGTAAAAGAGAGAAAATAATCCATTTACAAGCATACATAGTATGATTCCAATCATAAGTGGTAGAAAAAACGCTAATAATGCCCAATACCAACTATTTGTTTCTTTTTTTATGGTTAATATTGTGGTAGAACATGGAAAGTGAAACAAAGTGAATATTAGGAAGCAAGTGGCAGTACATAAAGTCCAACCATGATCTACTAAAATAGTTTTTAGGGCATTTAGGGAATCATAACTAGTTAAAGTACCTGTACCCAGATAAGTCATTAACATAATGGGCATAACGATTTCGTTGGCGGGAAAGCCTAATAGGAAAGCTAATAAAATTACACCATCTAATCCTATCATATGTCCGAGTGGTTCTAATATATTGCTAAATAGTTCTAAGATAGTTCTACTTCCTATGGATAAATTTGTTATTAAATAAATTAAAACCCCAGCTGGAGCTGCTACTAATATTGCTCTTCCTAAAACAAATAAAGTTCGATCAAAAATACTTCTTATTATTAATTTTCCAATTCGAATATGGCGATAATCTGATAATTCTAGTATAAAAGAACTTTTTTCTCCTTTGAGAATAGTTTTAGATAATAA
The DNA here is from genome assembly GCA_022772985.1 of Erysipelotrichaceae bacterium. Lineage (GTDB taxonomy): Bacteria > Bacillota_I > Bacilli_A > RF39 > UBA660 > RUG11198. Next base: position 12,836 of record JALEZJ010000110.1, read on the forward strand.
ATGATTCGTAAGAAATGTCATCAAGATCGCCAATAAAATTACTAATACTAAGATTAAAGCACAGAAAATGCTCGAGAGAAAGCCACGACTACTTCCAATGAAAAACATGGTTATAATTGCAATTAAAGTAGGATATCTTCCATTACATGGCATAAAACTATTTGTCAAAATTGCTAAGATTCGTTCTCTTTTTGAATCAATGATACGACATCCTGTTACGCCTACAGCATTGCACCCAATTCCCATACACATTGTTAAAGCTTGCTTTCCACATGAATGACATTTAGAAAACGCAGTATCCATATTGAAAGCAATTCTAGGAAGTAATCCTATATCTTCTAAAATAGTAAATAAAGGGAAAAAGATAAGCATCGGTGGGAGCATTACACTGACTACCCAAGCAGTGGTTTTGTATAAACCATAAACTAATAAGTCGTTTAATTTTGTTGGTAAAAACTCTAAAATTTGATGAAGCGGTTTTTCTAAGTTAAATAAAAAGTTTGATAATAGTTCAGATGGGTAATTACTTCCAACAATAGTGAGCCAAAAGATTCCAAATAATAATAGTAACATAATGGGAATACCTGTTTTTTTACTGGTTAGAATTTTATCTAATTGCCGTTCTTTTTTTAAATACTCTTTATTTTCAAATGTTATTACTTGTTTACAAAGGCGATGACTTTCTTTCACAATACTACTTGCAAATTCTATTTCGTCATTCTTATTCCATTTAAATGTTTCTTCTTTTGTTTTTTCTTGACTAACCATTTGATAGATAGTTTCTTTTAATGCAGATATTCCTTTTTTATCTAGAGCATTACTTGTTATTACAGGAACTTTTAATAGTTTAGATAATTTTTTTATATCTATATGGATTTGTTTTTTGTTGGCTTCATCTATTAAATTTACAACTACAATGACATTGGAAGTGATATCTAAAATTTGTAATACTAAATTTAGGCTTCTTTCTAAGGAAACAGCGTTACAAATGATTACGGTAGTATCTACTATATTTTGACAAATGAAATCTCTAGCTACTTCTTCTTCTTTGGAATGGGCAACTAAAGAATAGGTCCCTGGTAAATCATAAATTTCATATTCATGATCTTGGTAACAATATTTTCCACTTGCATTTTCTACTGTTTTTCCGGCCCAATTTCCTGTATGTTGATTCATTCCAGTTAAAATGTTAAAAATAGTACTCTTTCCAACATTTGGATTTCCAGCTAAGGCTATTTTATATTTCTTCATAGCTTACTTTAATTCCTTTCGCATCTTGATCACGAATTGCTATCGTAGTTCCCATTACAGAATAAGCACAAATCCCACCAAATGGACTGACTAATATCTTTTCAATTTTGGCACCTGGAATGATTCCTACATCTA
>JALEZJ010000134.1 GCA_022772985.1 Erysipelotrichaceae bacterium
ATATTGTTTGAGGTTAAATTTGAAAATAAGCGAGTTAAAGGCAATATTGAATTAAAGAAATTTGGAGAAATATTTGATATTCAAGATGGAACTTATGAATATAAGAAAACTAAATTAGAAGGAATAGAATTTGGTCTTTATTCTCTTGAAGATATAATATTACCAACAGGAGAAACAATATATAAAAAGAATGAATTAATAACTAAAATTACAACTGATAAAGACGGATATGCTACTATAGAAGATTTAGAATTAGGTAAATATTATTTAAAAGAAATATCTACAATAGAAGATTATGTTTTAGATGAAAATATTTATCCAATTACTTTAGAATACAAGGATCAATATACAGAAGTAGTAACTAGTTCTCTAGAAATACAAAATTATTTAAAGAAGGGAACCTTAATTTTTAGTAAGATAGATATTTCAAGTTCTGAACCTTTATCTAATACTACCATTGAAATTTATACTGATAAAGATGAATTAATTTATACTGGTGTTACTAATGAGCAAGGGCAAATTGTAATAGACAATTTAAAAGTTGGAAGATACTATTTATTAGAAAAAAATGCACCTGATGGTTATAAAATTAATCCTGAAAAAATGTTTTTTGAGATAAGAGAAAATGACGAAATTGTTAAATGTACTATGGTAGATGAAAGAATAGAAATTGAAGTACCAAATACTGGATTAAAAGGATTTGATATGATTAATCCTATTTCGTTAGTTCTTCTATGTTTAGGAATTGGAGTTGTTGCTTATGCTATTAAAAAGAAAAGAAAATAAGATGGATAAGAAGAAGAGTCTATTGTTAGTAATAGGCTCTTTACTTATATTTATATCTATATTTCTGTTTAGTTTTAATTACTATAATTCTTATAAAGATGATATAAAAGAGCAAAAAAATCTTGATTATTTTTATGAAAAACAAGAAGAAATTAAAGAAATAATTAAAGATAATAAAGAAGATATAGAAAAGGTTAAAGTAGATTCTAATTATATAGCAGTATTAAAAATAGATAAGATTAATCTAGAAAAAGGTTTATATGAAATAGGTAATAGTCTTAATAACGTCGATCATAATATTGAAATTTTAAGTGGTAGTAATATGCCAGATGTAGAGAATGGAAATTTATTATTAGCAAGTCATAATGGTTATTTAAAAGAATCTTATTTTAAAAAACTATATAAGTTAGAAATACATGATAAAGTAAGTGTTTTCTATAAGTGTTATGAGTATGTATATGAAGTAATAAATATATATAAAGTAGAGAAGACTGGTACAGTAAAAGTAATTAGAAATAATAATAAAAATACATTAACATTAATTACTTGTTATGGTGATAATGAACAATTAGTAGTAGTTGCTGAACTGATAAATAGGATATAGGAGGTATCAATGAACCATAGTTTAAATCAAAAATTTAGGGCAATAGAGAAATTATTTAATGCTGGATTTGTAGATGAAAAAAGTATCTTAAATATGAAGTTAGAAGACTTATTAAAGATGCCTAATTTAACTACAATAGAAGTTAATATAATTATAGAACTAAAAAGATCGATAAAGGATAAAACGATAATTACTTTTTTAAGTAATAGCAAAAATTAATTGTAAAAAGAATAGAAAGGAATGTGATTAATATATGTTGAATCAATTAGTTTTAGTAGGAAGGTTAGTTAGAGAACCTGAATTAAAAGAAACAGAAAATGGAAAGAAAGTTACTAATATAACTCTGGCAGTACCAAGAAATTATAAAAATGAGGAAGGCGTTTATGATACTGATTTTATAGATTGCACTTTATGGAATAGTGTTGCAGAAAATACAACAGAATACTGTAAAGTTGGAGATATGGTTGGTATAAAAGGAAGAGTAGCAAGTTATAATTATGAGAAAGATAATCAAAAATTTTCTGGTATGAAAGTTCAAGCAGAAAAGGTAACTTTTTTAGCATCATCTAGAGAAAATAAAGAAAAAAATGAAGAAGAACAGGAGAGATAATATGACATTTATAAATAAAAAACCACCTGTATTTATAAAAGTGAATAAGAAACAATTCAATACGATCATTAGTATTTTGAAAGTTAATGAAATGATTGAAATTAAAGAAATAAGTGATTGGTCTAAAAAATTATTAGATAAATTATTAAAATATAGTGTTCCTCATAAAGAAGATACAGGATTTGAATATATTAATATTGGATTATATGCAAAAGAAGCCCAAGAAATAATATATCAATTTCTTATTTTTAATTCAAATGAAGTAGCTGATACGGATTATTATGAAGTATTATTAAGATTTAGAGAAGAATATTTAAACTCTAAAAAATCAAATGTACAAATGAAAAATTAGTAAAATTGTTTATTATTTTTAATTAAGATATTATTCTTTTGGAGGGATAAATATGTCAGAAAATATTTATAAATTAATTGGAAAAAACATAAAAAACTATCGTTTAAAGAATAATATCTCAGGGGCAAATTTAGCAGAATTATCAGGATATTCTTACGAATTTATTAGAAGAATTGAATCACCAAATAGTAAAGTTGGATTTTCTATTGAAACAATTTATCAAATTTCTAAAGCATTAAAGATTAATATTTCTTGTTTATTTGAAGGAGTTAAAACTTATGAATAAAAGAATAGATGAAACATTTTATGAGTATGCAGATAAGGAATTTGATAAGTATATAGCAGATATACTTTATACATTAAATACAACAAGTGAAGAGTATAAAAAAATAAAAGAAGAACAAATGAAAATCACAAGAGAGAATCCTAAAATATCTAAAGTTTTATATGATAAAGATATAGAAGTATTAACGGAAGATGAGTTATATTTATTATTAAATGTGTTAGATTATGAAGAAAATATGAGAATGTTAGAAGAAAAAGAACTCTTTTATAGAGGAGGAAAAGAAGCATTTCTTTTCTTTATAAAATTAGGAATTATTAATAAGTAAAGCGTATTTATATATGCTTTTTTTAGCGTCTAAATTTAATAATTACTGTTTCTAGCTAGCTAGCTAGCAAGCACTGAATTTGTACGCCCAAACGACAATTCCAATATGTGGGGATATCCCCAAGCCCATTAATTATTTTTTTTGAGAGTGAAGTGATTTAAATGAATGAATTATTAAGATGGAGCATCTTTGTACTTTTTGTAATTATACCAATTTTATTTTTCATATTAATTATTTATTGTTGCATTAATGTACATGGTAGAGTAAGTAGGATGGAATAACTAAAAAATGAGAAAAAGAAATGTTAGAAAACAATTTTGGTTTACTGAAGAAGAAGCAAAAAGATTAAGAAAAAAAGCATCATTAGTAGGTTTAACAGAGTCAGCCTTAGTCAGAAGTTTATTAGATGAATATTATCCTAAGGAAAAGCCACCAAAAGAATTTTATGATTTAATAACTGAATTAAGAAAAATTGGTATTAATTTAAATCAAATTGCTCATATTGC
>JALEZJ010000135.1 GCA_022772985.1 Erysipelotrichaceae bacterium
ACGTGGAATTTCAAGAGAGGATGTTGAAAGAGGACAAGTTCTTGCGAAACCAGGAAGTGTTCATCCACATAAGAAATTTACTGCACAAGTATATGTATTATCTAAAGAAGAAGGCGGAAGACATACTCCATTCTTCTCAAACTACAGACCACAATTCTATTTCAGAACTACTGATGTTACTGGTGTAATTACTTTACCTGAAGGAACTGAAATGGTTATGCCAGGTGATAATGTTACTATGACTGTAGAGTTAATTGCTCCAATCGCAGTTGAAAACGGAACTAAGTTCTCAATTCGTGAAGGTGGACGTACAGTTGGTGCTGGTAACGTATCTGAAATTATGGAATAATAAAATATAAAGGACTTTCTTTTGTTGGAAGTTCTTTTTTTATACTAATAAGTATTTTACTAGCATGTTTAAGAATTGAATGATATTGAGATTTATGTTATCTTGATAGTAATTTTTTTCTTTTTTTTTTTATTATTATAGTGTATAATACTAGTACAAAGGAAGTGATAGTATGTTTGTGGATGAAGTTATTGTAGAAGTTACTGCTGGATCTGGCGGAGATGGTTGTATGGCTTTTAGAAGAGAAAAGTATATTGCTATGGGTGGACCTTTTGGTGGAAATGGTGGAAAAGGGGGAGATATCATTTTTAAAGCGGATGAAGGTCTTAGAACTTTAATTGATTTGAGATATCAAAAACATATTAAAGGATGTTCTGGAATGAATGGAGAAGGTAAAAATAAAAATGGTAAGAATGCTATTGATACAGTGATTAAAGTTCCAATTGGAACAACAATTAAAGATAATGATACTGGGGTAGTAATTGCTGATTTAGTTAAAAATGGTGAAGAAGTTGTTGTTTCTTATGGGGGGAGAGGTGGTAGGGGAAATGTTACTTTGGCTACTCGAAGTAATCCTTGTCCGTCTTATTGTGAAAGAGGGGAACCAGGGGAAAGTAGAAAGATAAAAGTGGAACTTCGAATGCTTGCGGATGTTGGTTTGGTTGGGCTTCCAAGTGTTGGTAAATCTACAATTCTTTCTATGATTACGAATGCTAATCCTAAAATAGCAAGTTATCATTTTACAACGTTATCGCCAAATTTAGGAGTTGTTAGTACGAAAGATTATTCTTATACAGTAGCTGATTTGCCTGGTCTTATCGAAGGTGCTTCTGATGGTTTGGGGCTTGGTCATAAATTCTTAAAACATATCGAGAGAACAAAAATTATTGCCCATGTTATCGATATGTCTGGTAGCGAAGGAAGAATTCCTTATGATGATTATTTAGCAATTCGGAATGAATTGAAGAAATTTAGTTTTAAATTAGTTCAAAAACCTGAGATTATTATTGCTAATAAGATGGATTTAGAAAATTCAAAACACAATTTAGAGGAATTTAAAAAGAAAATACAATTACCTGTGTTTGAAATTAGTGCTATTCATAATCAGGGCTTGGAAAAAGTTATTTCTGCATTGGAAGAGTTGGTTAAAAATACTGAGCCAGATGTTTTATTTGAAGATGGTGAACAGGAAAGTCATGTATTGTATCAATTTAAAATGGAAAAACCATTTACTATTGTTCGGGATCATAATGTTTATGTTATAAAAGGGGAATCGGTAGAGAAATTGTTTAAGATGACTAACTTTAATACAGAAGAAGCATTGTTAAGATTTTCTCATAAACTTAGAAAAATGGGAATTGATGATGAGTTAGAGAGGATGGGAATTCAAGAAGGAGATATTGTTCGAATATTAGATTATGAATTTGAATATACAAAGTAAGTAGATATAAAAATATAAGTTAAGGTTTATTTTTCAAAGAAATTCACAATATTGTGTTTTTCTTTTTCTTTTTTTATAAAAAGTCTTTTTTTTTTTTTGAAAAAATGGTATTATGGTGATAGTAGAGGGGGAGTAGGAGGAGCGAATGTTAAGGAATGTTATAAGGAGATTGTTAGTTCTTTTAGCCTTTGGTATTTTCTTTTGCTATTGTAATGTTTATGCTGATATATGTGATGCTGCTGATATTCAAAGATTAAAAGAGATTTCTAAAAATGTGGACGTAGATTATGAATATATAGAATTAGAACAATCAGAAATAAGTGATGTAAACGAAGATACTGAAGAAGGCACTATTTTGGGAGTTATAGATACATATTATGTTTATATTTCTAATTTAAGTAATGAACTCTATATTTCTGTAGATGGTACCAATTATTATTATGATTCTGTGCAGGATGGTATTTTAACCATTGTTCATAATTCTGGTTTAGTTGAAATTTCTGTTTATTCTGTTAATTGTTTTGGTGAAAAATTATATAGTTTTACTTTGAATCTTCCTAAATTTAATAAATATTCTTTAACTGTTGAATGTGATCAATTAAAGAATTTGAATTTAGATATATGTGATAAATGGTATCAGGGATCTTTAGATGATGCTACTTTTTACAATAAGATTGATAAATATTTGAATTTAGATGAAGATCCTGGTATGATGAATAACATAGTGAATTTTTTAAAAAAATATTATTTATTTATAATTGTCGGTATTGTAGGTTTAATTATAGTAGCAGTAATCTTTTTAATTCATAGGAAGAGAAGTGTATTAGAATGAAAGATATTAAATGGTTATTTTTGTTTTTGATTTGTTTTTGTTTTAATATGAATTTTGTGAATGCTATAGAACAGTCTCATATTTACATGGTAGAAAATTTAAATTTCTCTAATAATGATATATTAACTATTGATGGGTATTCTTTTGTTTCACATAGAGATAATTATGGTGGTAAAAATTTGAATACTTATATTGTTGCTTATACTGGGAGTAGAGGGACTACTGCTGATTGGTGGGATATTTTTCCTTATGGTAGTTCTAGCAATACTAATATTAATGCAATGATTAGTACTTGTAATTCAAATTCTAATTGTTATATTGTAAAAGCCGATACAGTTTCACGAGATTTTTGGTGGTCTCGTTGTACTGGAAGTGGTTGTAAATATGAATCTGTTGCATTGACACGAGCTTCTCAAGGACAGTTTGTAAATGATACTTCTTGTACAAGTAATGTTGATAGTAATGGTAATAATTATGGTGGTTCTCATTGTATTTATTATAATGTTGGTTTTAGTGCTAAATTAAATTTGAAATCTATACTTGAAAAATTTTCTGATGGTAATTATAGATATGATAAAACTATTAATTTTGCAATTGTTGCATCTATTAGTGGAGGTGGGCAGTCTGTTTACTCTACTAATATGGGAGTTTATCCTGATTTTTGTCACGTTAATGGTACTGGTTCTTGTAGTAATGGTGCTCAAATAGATTCTGGTGGTAATTATACAGTTAATGTTGGAAATATGAGTAGAGAAGCACATTATGATGCTATAAATTCTAATGGTTATAATAATAGTAGTGCAACATCTTATTCAGCTGTTTTTGCGCATGCTAATAATTATAATATTCTTAATCTTGATAAGAAAAAAACTTTTTCTTTAACAAAGGGTGGTGTAACTGGTTCTTTTGTAGATGAGATTTTTTTACTTAATTCAGTTTTTAATGGTAGTTTGCTTGTTCCTTCTAATGATGGAAGTTCTGGATATTGGGCTTTTGCTAATAGAATTCATATTACAGGTTCCTTTACTATTTCTGGATTAGCTCAGAAAATTATTTCTAGGGAATGTGATTATTTAGATGTAGGAACTTCTCAAAAAGAGAATATAGTTAGTTGTGGCAATGAAGGAACGTATAAACAGTGTTCTAAAGTAAAGAATATTAATGCTAGTAAACAAATTTATTATCCTACTAATTCTAGTTGTACTGGTATGTCTGGTAAACAAAAAATAAATGGTAATTGGTATGTACCTATTAATGTTTCAGCAAGTGTATTATTTTATCAGGAGGCTACATTTAAATTTGGGGATATTCCTCAGAAGGCGTCGATTTATGCTGGGAAAGGTTTTACTTTGGATACTACAACATATACTAATTCTGTTACTTGGGTGATTGCAGATATTCATCCAGATGATTTTTCTCCTTATTATAATTATTCAGGAGTGGAGTCTATTTTGTCTGGTGGCTCTTGTACAAATCAAACAATTACTTTTAATGAAGATGCTTTAGTGTATTATTATGCTAGTGATGGCTCTCTGTTATCTGCTACATTGAAAGAAGCTGCTTTTTATGTTATTAGTAGAGCTGCTGAGAAAAAAATTGATACTAGTTCTGTAAATGACATTAAATTTAAGTCTTGTGATAGTAATAGTTCTACTAATTGTAATATTAATAATCCAAATTATGAAGTTAGTGGTTCGTGGAGTAAAATTGGTGATACTACTATAGAAAATTCTTCCATGAAAGAATTAATTGGTAGAAAAATTACAAATAATTATCAGTATAATTTGGCTAATTCTTATGTTGTACTTAATGGCGATCAAAATGGAAAAGCTTTGTATATTGAAAATGTAGAATCAGAAATAGATTCTTATAAAAATACTGGTGAGAAATATTATATTGATTTTAGATGGGCGAGTAGATTAAGGTTCCCGTTTGATTTGGAAAAAAATATTAACCCTAGTTTTTTAAAGTCTATTTCTATGAATTGGAAACTTAATGGGATGTGTTCCATTACAGTTAAAGATGGTTATTACAAAGAGTCATCTGGTGATGGAGATACGCCTGGTAGTAGTAGTCCTTTGTTTAAATATAGATCTATTGATGTTGATGTGCCATTTCCTAAGGGAAATATACCTAGTAATTGGCAAAGTTGGTGGGCGCAAACTTCCAATCAGACTAGGATAAAAAATTCTTATATTAATTATCCTAATAATCCTTTGTATGAAATTACTTTAGCTAAATATAGTGCAACTGATGTAGTAGATATTTCTGAAATAAATTCTATAACTAGGCATTATGTGGATACTAGTAATATTAAAGGCAGTACTGGTACTAATCCATTTGTTAGACAATATTTTTCTATTAAAGCTGAAGAAGTTAGTAAAAGTTATTGTCCACTTGGTATCTTTAAGCAAGAGTGTGATGTAGGAAGGTAGATAAGGTGATGATGTTATGAAATATTCATTTTGGGGGTTTGGAATGATTATGCTTGGTTTGTTTGGATTAGTATTTTTAGTAATGTTTGAAAGTATTACTATTAATAATGAGTCTGAATATTATGTTTTAAAAGAAGCAATGGAATCTGCTATGCTTGAGTCTGTTGATTTTGCTTGTTATAGAATCGGAGTTGATTCTGATGATCCTGATTCTGGTTGTGGTGATCACGATGTGAAAATAATAGAACAAAAGTTTGTAGAGAATTTTACTAGACGATTTGCTGCTAGTATTAGTGGAGATGTTTCTCAATATAAAATTCAATTTTATGATATTATTGAGATGCCTCCTAAGGCTACTGTTGTTGTCAGTGGTAAAACACAGGAATATGTTTTATCTACTAGTGGAAAGGGGCAAGGACATGAATTAGTTAATGATTTAAGTGGCATTTTGGAATTGTATCATTAAGTTTTGTATATTATAAAGATTTGGAGGGAAAGAAAAATGAATAATTTATCTAATTCAGTAAAAAAATTTGTTAGTAATAAGAATACAGTTACTATTTTAGGGGTTGTTTTGTGTATTATTATTTTGTATTTAGGTTATAATTTTCGAATTAATCAAAAGGTTTCTTTAACTAAGGTTCCTTATGCTAATCAGACAATTCAACCTAAAACAGAGATTACTTCTTCTATGATTTCTTATATGAATGTTCCTGCGTCATTTTTAGTAGGAAGTTACTATAAGAGTGCTGAAGATTTAGTTGGGAAATATTCTAATTATAATACTATCATTGCGGAAGGTAGTTTGTTTTATACTGATTTGGTAGTAGATTCTAGTGTATTACCTGATTCTGCGTTTGTTGATTTGGAAGAGGGATATACTCCAATTAGTTATAGAGTTGATATGGATAGTACTTATGCTAATAGTATGATGCCTAATGATTATATCAATATTTATTTTAAGGCTAAAGATGATAATGGAACTATTATGTTTGGTAAGTTTATTAGTAATGTAAAAATACTTGATGTTAAAGATAGTTCTGGGCAACATGTATTTGAGAATACTGAAGAGGCTAGGACGCCAGCTTATATGTTGTTTGCTTTACCTGAAGATATGCACTTATTATTTAGAAAAGCTATTTATTTGGAGTCTTCTTATGATGTGGAATTAATATTAGTTCCAAATACTCAAGAATTAACAAGAGAGGATACTGTATTTGTAAGTAGTTCAGATATACAAAACTTTATTAATGAAAAGACTAAGATGGTTTCTGTTGATGAAATTTTATCTAGTACTGCTGATAAAGTTGATAATTCTAACGATACTACTTCAAATGATGATAAGAAGAATCCGTAGGTGTTATTAATGAAGAATGAATTTACGCAAGTTGATTTTGGACCAATTCAAGAATATTTAAATAATGATGATATTACAGATATTTCTTATAGTAATGGGGGACAAGTTTGGCTAAAGACTTTATCTAGGGGTGTTTATCGTGTTGAGAATCCAGCTGTTAATAATGCTTTTATGGAAAAAATGGCATTTCAGTGTGCTAATTCAATGGGGAAGTCATTTAATATGGCTAACCCTTTCCTTGATGCTGAGAGTGCTGAGCTACGTATGAATTTTGTTCATGATTCTATTGCGCGTAATGGTATTGCTGTTTTAATCCGTAAGACTCCAGCTAAAATTAGATTAGTAAAAGAAAAAATTATTCAAGAAGATTATATTCGTTTGGATATTCATGACTTTTTACTTAAGTGTGTAGAGGGCCATTGTAATATTTTGGTTAGTGGTGAAACTGGTAGTGGAAAAACTGAATTTATTAAGTATTTAGCAGCTCATACTAAAGTTGATGAGAAGATTATAACAATTGAGGATACATTGGAATTGCATTTAGATAGAATTTTTCCTCAGAGGGATATTGTTGCTATGAAGACAAATAATATTGCTTCTTATGCTGATGTACTAGTTACTTGTATGAGACAAAATCCTAGATGGATTCTACTTTCTGAGGTTAGAAGTGCGGAAGCTGTTATGGCTGTTAGAGATTCTATTTCTTCTGGTCATAATATTCTTTCTACTATACATGCAGATAAAGCTGAATCTATTCCTAGTCGTTTATATAGTTTGTTAGAGTCTAGTATTGATATGGATCAGTTTCTAAGAAGTATTCATAGGTATGTTCAATTAGGGGTTCATATTAAAGGTTATTATAGTTCTGAGTTGCAAAGATTTAAACGTGAAGTGGCTGAAGTTGTAGAATTTTATGTTACGGATGATAATAGGCCAGAGTATCAAATTATTTATAAGAGGACGCCTGATGGAAAGACTGAAATTCATAATCCTACTAAGTATTTACTTAGTTATTTGGAAAGTCAGGGAGTTATTATTCCTTCAGATATATTGGTGAAAGAGCAATTTCATAGTCCTTCTGGTGATTCTTCAGTAGTAAATAGTAATATTAATTTTGATGGTAATAACATTCGAAATTTTAGCAATGGAAATGATTTGATTTCTACTCGTAGCGTTAATGCTCAAGGAATTTCTTCTAATGTTGTTACTAATTTTAATCAACAAAATTCTACGCGAGTTAATCAAGTTCTTAGTGGGCAAGGAAATATAAATTCTTCTCAAAATACACTTGTTAATTCAAGTCAAATGTTGTATAATGGTTCTAATGATAGGTAGAGTGAGGTGATGGTTTGTGTGGCTTGAAATATTGTTTGTAGGAATTATTATTTTGTTTATAGTTACTTATAGATTTAGTACAGGTTCTGGTGTTTATAAATTTGTAACTGAACAAGCTAATAAAGTTTATGATAAATACGCTCCTTATTCTTATAAAGAGATGAGAAAAAAAATTAAAGAGTTAGGAATGGATTATACTCCTCGTCAGTATATTACTCAGGTAGTTTTATTTGCTGGTTTTGCTGGTGCTGTCGGTTATTTGTATTTTTACAGTTTGATTGTAGCTGTTGTTTATGCTATTATTGCCATTGCTTCTATTCCTTATATCACTTATCTTCGTTCAAAGAGGCAATATAGTGAATATATATTTGAACAGATTCAGGTTTATGTTACAAATACAATTATGGAATTTGCAACTACTCAAGCTTTTATTAAATCTTTGGAAGGAGTTGTAGAATCAGGTATTTTAGAAGATCCAGTTTTATCAGATGTAAAGACAATGATTGCTTTGTCCTATGAAAAAGGAGATGTTAATGATTCTATTGTTTATATGAATGCTAAATACCCTTTCTTTATGGTAAAAAATATGCATCAATTGTTTTTGCAAGTTACGAAAGAAGGAGCAAAAGATACTCAAGAAACATTTGATAATATGTTAATTGATATAGATGCTTTGGTTGAAGGAGTTTATCGGGATAGGATGGATCGTTCTAATTTTCATAAGCAGTTTATTATGTTTGGATTAGCTCTTTATGGAATTATTATTTTAATTCAGCTGTTAGTTGGTGTTGATACTTATATTAGTATGTTAGATATTATTTTTGTTAAAATTGCTGTTCATGCTTTGGTTATTATTAATACATTATTTTTATTAAAGGGAGAAAGGTATTATAATGAGAATGTAGGTGCTGAATAATGGTAGAAATATTTATAATAGGTGTTATTATATTAGGCTTGTTTTTTTATAGCGGTAGAATAGATTCTGGGAAGTTTGTGGCAGACAATAAGGATTTATTTAATTTACTTAAAGAAAGTGATTATGAATTTTTGCTTTATGCTAAATATGGAGATCGAGTGATTGATCCTGATGCTGTTTTTATGAAAAGAATTCGTAATGGTGTATTAGTATCTATTTTATGTATTTTTGTTTTTATTTCTAAATTATCTTTTTTAAATGTAATTATTAGTGTAATTATAGGTTTTTTAGTTTTTAAATCTCAATATATGGAATTAAAAAGATTTTATAAGAACCATTTGAATGAAGTAGATTCATTGTTGCCATATTATTTAAAGGGGTTAGAAGTGTTGGTTCAACATTATACTGTTCCAGTTGCATTAGCTCGTAGTATTGAAGATGCTCCTGAGGTTTTTAAACCTGGGTTAAAGGCTATGGTTGCTAAAATTGAATCTGGTGATTCTTCTGTACAGCCATATATGGATTTTGCTGCCATGTATCCTGTTCGAGATTCGGTTCGAATGATGAGATTGTTGTATCGTTTAGGACTTGGTGAACAAGAAAAAAAACATGATCAGTTAATTGCATTTTCTAAGAGTGTTTCTAGTTTGCAACAAAAAGCAAGAGAACAGAAGTATAAAAATCGCTTATCTAAAATGGAAAGCATGACTATGGCTATGTTGGTATGTACTGGTGGAGGTGGCATGTTGATATTGCTAGTATCAATGTTTATGCTATTAGCATCTGTTTAGTTATTTTGATTTTGTAGAGATATGATATATATTTGAAGGGAGGTGTTAGTAATGAAAGAAGCTACAGGTGAATTAAGTATGACTGTTGTAACTATAGTGGCAATTGTTGCAATTGCTGGTGTTATAGCTTGGTTAATGCCTTCAATTCGTCAATATATCAATAATACTTGGCAAAAAACATCTAATAATGTTATAGATAATGCTGGGTAATGTTATTTTTTAAAATTTGTTTGAAGTTTTATTAGGAATGGAAGGTGTGAAGAATGAGAGAATCTTTTGGTGGTGCTTTTATGATAAAGCTTGCTTTAATATTTATTATTATTTATGTTTCTTTTATGGCTGTTGCTATTAATTATGCAAAAGCTTTTAGAGTGAAAAATGGTGTAATAAATATTCTTGAGCAGTATCAATATTCTGGTGTTGCAAACGATCCTGCTCTTGAACAGATGCATACATATTTAGATTCAGTTCCTTATCATTATGGGAATAATGTTAATATTTCAAATCATTGTAGCAATCAAGGTGGAATGTTAACGGAGAATGGAGCTTGTATTGTTACTAAAGGTAGTGAAGGATCTAGATATTATCGTGTCATAACATATATTTCTATTGATTTTCCGTTCTTTCAACTTCATATGATTATACCAATTAGTGGTGAAACTAAAATAATTTCTACTTAGAAGGGAGAAAGATGTATGAATGTTATTGTTGCAAATCTAAATGGGAATAAGTTTGCTAATTTAGATGTAGATATTATTAAATCTATTTCTGGAGAATTTACAGCTGATGAAGTTGTACAGTCTTTCTCCAATTTTTTCTTTAATAGAATGTTTTTAGATATTACTGCTATTAAAGATTATGTTAATATAAGTAATATAAAGAAGTTGTCTGTTGGTTTAGATGTTAGTAAAATTATTTTATTACTTTCGGATGATCCAATTGTGAATTCTGATTCTTATATTTCTAGTTTGATTAGTATGGGATTTTATAATTTTGCTCGTACTGAGAGTGAATTAAAGTATTTATATGATAATCCTAATGGTTATAAAGATGTTGCACATTTACAGAAAATTGATAATTTTTCATTGCCAAAAGAAGAAGTTGATTTTTCAGGCGTTAGAATTATTGGAATTAAGAATTTTACTAATCATGCTGGTGCTACTAGTTTAATTTATATGTTAAAGAAACAATTATCTAAAAATTATTATGTTGTTGCTATTGAGTTAAATAAAAAAGATTTTATGTTCTTTAATGATAAAGATATGATTTCTTGTAAAAGTGCGGAGATTAATAATGCTATTTTTAAGTATAAAGATGCTAATATTATTTTAGTTGATTTAAATGATTTAGATCAGGTTACTGCTCATAGTATTTGTTCTGATGTTCTTTATTTAATGGAATCTTCTACTTTAATGATTAATAAAGCTGTTATGTTAGATAATCGTTGTTTTAGTAAAATATCTGATTATAAAGTCATTCTTAATCGTTCTTTATTAAGTACTAAAGATATAAATCAATTGCAATTTGAGTCTAGTATTCATTTTTTTGCTGTTTTACCACCTATGAATGATAGAGTTGATAATTCTGAATTTTTATTTCCTATGTTGGAAAAGTTAGGGTTATATAAAAAAATTGAAAATTAACTTTTGTTACTACAATTGGTTGTAGTTTTTTTTTGTGTATGTTATACTTTTTATGGATGGTGGTAGTGGTGAGCAGTAAATTTAAAATTCGATTATTTGCAATTATTTCTATTGTTTTTTTATGTGTAGGAGTTACAATTAAAAGTTTTCAAAATGATACTTTCTATATTATAAAAGTTGGTGAATATATTGTTAAACATGGGATTGATTTACAAGATCATTGGTGTTGGATAACAAAGCTTTCTTATACTTATCCACATTGGTTATATGATGTTATTGTTTATTTTATTTATTCTAATTTTGGAAATTTAGGTGTATATGTTAGTACAATTATTTTTTTTATTATTTTGATTTTGACTATTTATGTTATTCATTTAAAGTTACATAAGAATGAATTTTTGGCTTTATTTGTTTCTTTGTTGAGTATTCCTTGTCTTTATGGATTTGCAACAGCTAGAGCACAACTTTTAACTATTATTTTATTTTTATTAGAAGTCTATTTTATTGAAAAACTTATTATGACTGGTATGAAGCGATATATTATTTTTTTAACTCTTGTTTCTTTATTAGTAGCTAATTTACATGCTACTATATGGGTTTTTTATTTTATATTATATTTGCCTTTTTTATGTGAGCATCTATTTTATTATTTGCGTCAATCTCGTTTTTTTCAAAAATTTTATCCATTAAAAAGGGATAGTAAGGTTTTAATTGAAAAGATTTTACATATTAAAGAACTTTGTATTAGTTTCATGCTTGGTGCTAGTATGGGAATGCTTACTCCAAGTAAGATTTGTTATACTTATATTTTTCGTATTATGATGGGAAATAGCCAAAAATTTATTATTGAGCATTCTCCTTTAATTGTCATTCAACATCCTTGTTTTATTGTTTTCATTTTAACTGTTTTGTTAATTTTAATTTTTACTAAAACAAGAATTAAATTAAGAGAATTGTTTATGATTTGTGGTTTAATTTTAATGAGTTTGGTTTCTGGTAGACATATTATATTCTTTTATTCTATTGGAGTACTTTATTTATCAATATTGGTATGTAGATATTTATATGATAGTGGAGATAAAACTTTAGATGTATTAATTTATTTTATTGAAAAAAATAGAATTGTATATTTATTTTTAATTATTATTGTGATGTTGGTGTCTTATTTTCAATTTCAAAAAAGTTTTGCTTATGATTATGTTCCAAAAAAAGATTATCCTGTTGATGCAGTTAGTTTTATGCATAATAATTTAAATATTGATGAATTGAAGTTATATAATGATTATGGGGTGGGGAGTTATTTGATGTTTCAAGATATTCCTGTTTTTATTGATTCTAGGTGTGATTTATATTTAAGTGAATTTAACGGATTGGACTATAGTATTTTTGATGATGTTATGGAGATAGCATATAATTATGAGAAAAAATTTGATTTTTATGGTGTAACGCATGCACTTGTTTCAAAAAGTAGTTTATTTTATAAAATTCTTTTAAAAGATGAAAATTACAATATTATTTATAAAGATAAGAATTTTGTATTATTTGAAAGGGTGTAAATATGATGAAAAAGAGTAAATATTTGTTTTTGTTTGTTGTTATTTATTTGTTATGTTTTTGTTATAGCTATTTTATATCTAGAGTGTATAGTGATGAAATTTGGAATTATGGTTTTTCTTATAATATATCTTTAGGTATGGTTCCTTACCGTGATTTTAATTTAGTTACAACTCCTCTTTATTCTATGTTAGCTTCTATTTTTATTAAGATATTTGGTCATCATCTTTATTCACTTCATATTTTTAATAGTTTGATATTGGTTTCTATTATCTTTATTATGTATAAAAAAATTGGAAAGAGAAGTTTGATACTTATTCCTTTTATTCTTTTAAATTGTTATCCAGGTTATAATATTTTTTGTGTATTCATTATTTTGTTGTTATTATATATTGTTAATTTTAATTTTAAATATAAAGATATTATTTTAGGTTTTTTAATTGGTTTAGCATTTTTAACTAAACAAACGGTTGGTATTTGTTTGATTATTCCACTTTTGTTTTATAGTAAAGATAAATTAAAAAGTTTTATTAGTTTTTTTATTCCGACTTTTGTTTTTTTTATCTATTTAATTTGGAATCATGCTTTGTATCAATATATAGATTATTGTTTTTTGGGACTTTTTGATTTTGGTCAAAGTAACGGTGTATTTTTATTTTTACCTATTGAAATTATTATTTGTTTTATTTTAGGTTATAATCTGTTTAAAAGTAAATTTTTTAATCAAAAACTTTTTTATCTTCTTATGTTTCAAGTTATTACTGTACCAATAGTGGATGATTATCATTTTATGATTGGATTTATTCCTGTATTTTATTATTTTTTGGAATGTGTAAAGATTGATAATTATAAATTAAAGTATTATTTTGTTATATCATTGTTTTTTTGTTGTTTATGGAATTTTTATGTTCATCCTTATGAATTTGGACATTTGTATAGTGATAAAAATTCTTATTTATACGGGAGAAATATACCTGAATATGTTGAAAATTCTGTTACTAAAATTAGTAATTATATTAATGCTGTTAGAAATGATTATGATTATGTTTATTTTTTTAGTGCAAATGCTTATTATGTTAAGTTGAATATTAATTATATAATTACTAAATATGATATGATTAATAATGGTAACATGGGGTATCATGGTGGTGCTTATTATATGGATGAAATAAATGATTATTGTGATAGTCATAGTTGTATATTTATTTTGTATCAATATGAATTTAGGGAAAATAATGTTAGTCAAACAAGTCAAGAATTAGTTGATTATGTAAAAAATACTTATACGAAGTTTGATAATTTTGATAGTTTTGATATTTATGTTAGTAAGGATTTATTTTAGAGGTGAGTTTCTATGTGTAGAAGTATATTTAAATATATATTTTTATTTAGTTTTGGTTTTTTATTTTCGTTTATATTTTTTTATGTTATGCAACCTATATATTGTGATGAAGTATGGGTATATGGTTTTAGTTATAATATTTCAAAGGGAATGATAATATATAGAGATTTTAATGTATTACAGATGCCATTGTATTTTTTTATTGCAAGTCTTTTTATTAAAATATTTGGTAATTATATAATTGTTATTCATATTTTTGATTCTTTGTTGTTTGCTACTATGCTTATTATGTTATCAAAAATTATTCATTGGAAAGTTTTGATCTTATTACCAATTTTTATTTTTTGGTGGCCTTCTGGTTACAATGTATTGTGTTTATATTTTTTTATTTTAATTATTTATTTGATAAATCAAAAGAAAGATTGTGATTATTTAATTGCTTTTTTAATAGGTCTTTGTTTTATTACTAAACAGAATATAGGATTGTGTTTACTTTTGCCTTGTTTATTTTATTCTAAAAATAAAATTAAAACTATTCTTATTTTTATAATACCTTTTTTAGTATTGTCTATTTATATGATTTATTATGATGCTTTTTATAATTTTATAGATTATTGTTTTTTAGGAATGTTTGAATTTGGTGAAAAAAATTTAAATTATAGTATTTTCTGGCTATTGTTTGTTATATTAAATATTTTATTTTTATTATTGATGTTATTTAGAAGTAAATTTCGTGATAAGGAAATTTTTTATATTTTGATATTTCAGTTGATTACTTATCCAATTTTTGATATTAGGCATGTTATTTGTTCTTTTTTTCCAGTTATGTATTTAATTTTAAAGAAAATTAGTAGTAGATATATTTGTTTTTTAATTGCTTTTTTTGTCTATTCTTTGTATTTTTCTTTATTTATTTCTGTTAATTATTCAATTAATTTTGATAAAAATATATTATATTTAAGAAATTCAAGACAATTAGATATACTTATCGATGGAGTAGTTGATTATGTTGGAGAAAATGAAAATTTCTTTTTTGTTGATTATTATAGTTATTTGATAAAACTATATTCTGATATTCCTATTAGCCAATATGATTTGTTATTAAGTGGTAATGTTGGATATAAAGGAATGGAGAAAAAATTGAAGCAACTTGATGAGTTATGTTTGGTAGAAAAATGTTATTTTTTTTCTGAATATTATCCAAAGGATGATATTGTTGGTTCTCAATATCAATATTTTCATCAATATATTGTTAGTAATTATCAAAAAGTTGATAGTTTATTTGAATTTGATATATATACAAATGTTAATTGAATTATATTTATACTTTGGAGGTTAATTTTATGAATAGAATATTGTATCTTGTTATTCCTGCATATAATGAGGAAGAATTAATTGAAAATAGTATTAGTGTTGTTACTTTAAAATTGAAAACTTTAATAAAAAATAAAAAGATTAATAATGAGAGTAAAATTGTTATTGTAGATGATGGTAGTTATGATAATACTTTGATTATTTTGAAAGAATTAGTTCATAAAAATAGATATTTAGAGATTATAAAATTATCTAGAAATTGTGGACATCAAAATGCTTTATATGCTGGATTAAAGGAAGCAAAGAGTGAGGCTGATATTGTTATTAGTATGGATGCTGATTTACAAGATGATATTGATATTATTGATGAGATGATAGATGAATATAATAATGGAAATGATATTGTTTATGGTGTAAGGAATAATAGAGAAACTGACTCTTTTTTTAAAAGAACTAGTGCAGTTATGTTTTATAAATTTATGAAATTTTTAGGGGTAGAAATTATTGTTAATCATGCAGATTATAGATTAATGAGTAAAAGAAGTTTAGAAGCATTGGCTGAATATGAGGAAAGTAATCTTTTTTTAAGAGGAATCATTCCTCAATTAGGTTTTAAAACTAGTAAAGTTTATTATAAACGATTGGAGAGAAAAGCTGGAATTAGTAAATATAATTTGAAGAAGATGGTGGAATTAGCTTTAAATGGAATTACTTCTTTTAGTGTTAAACCTATTAGATTAATTGTTAATATTGGTTTAGTTTCATCTTTTTTAAGTATTATTTATTTGATTTATGTTATTGTTGGTTATTTTGCTGGTGCTGATTATGTTAGTGGTTGGGATTCTACGATTGCTTTTATTTGTTTTTTTGGTAGTTTTCAAATTTTATGTATTGGGATTATTGGAGAATATATATCTAAAATTTATTTAGAGACAAAACATAGGCCAAAGTATATTATTGAAGAAATTATAAGGTAGATTTTTATAATGATAAATAAGATTAAAAAAATATTAAGATTAAATATTTATTTTTATTTATTATTATTTTCTTATATGTTTTCTTTCAGTTTTATTTTTGATTGTTAAAGATATTGAGCTTGATTTTGTATTAATATTGCATTAAGTATTATTTTTGTTTATTTGTTTATATTTGTTCCTAATATAAGTGAAATTAATTTTAAGAAAATTTTTTTCTATTTAAGGAGTAATCTTGAGTTTTCTGATTTAGAAATGGTATATTTAGATTATGAAAAGGATTATGATCATAAATTTTTTTTGTTTTACAAATGCTTTTTTATATAAATTAAAATTATATATGAATATTTCTATTACTAAATATGATTTTATGTTAAATGGGAATAGGTGATATATGAGGATGATAAATATATTTAGGAAATAGATAAGATTTGTTGGAGTAAAACTTGTGTTTTTTTGCTGATGAAGATATGTTTGATAGAAGGAATAAACAATTTAGTAAAGAGATATTTGATTATGTTGTTAGTTCTTATATTAAAGTGGAAGATTTTGAATATTTCAGTGTTTATACTAATTAATATTTTTGTTTTACATCTTTTTAATTTCATGATATACTTTTAATGAATAAAAGGAGATGGTTTATTTGAAAAAACGTATTATTATTGAAGATGCTGGTAATCTTAAAGAAGGGAATCATTTTAAAAAATTAGTAGATAATAAATTTTTTGAATGGTTACTATATATGGTAGGTTATGCCGTTGTTTTAATAGCGGTATCTGTTATGTTTAGTAAGACATTTTATATTAATAATCAATATTATGGATTATATGCTTTAATTGCTGCAATTATTATTTATGTATTGAATCAAACAATTAAACCTATTCTTTTTTATATTACATTGCCTATCACTGCTCTTACTTTTGGGTTATTTTATCCTATTATTAATGTTTTAATTTTATATATTACTAGCTTTATTTTGGGAAGTAATTTTCAGATTAATGGATTTGTATTACCATTTGTAATAGCTATTCTTATTTCTATTTTGAATATGTTTATGGAAGGTATGATTATTAAACCTATTATTCATAAAGGAAGGGAGCAGAAATGAATAGAGTTTTTGTTTCTATTGGTCCTATTACTATTTATTGGTATTCATTACTTATTTTAATAGCGGTATTATTGGGGTATCAATTAGCGATTCATTATTGTAAGAAAATAGGTTATAAGACTAGTTCTATTGTTGATATGGTTTTGGGTATAGTGATTTGGGCTATTATTGGAGCTAGGGTTTATTATGTAATATTTAATTTTTCTAGTTATCAAGATAATTTATTGGAAATATTTATGATTTGGAAGGGTGGACTTGCTATTTATGGTGCGGTTCTTGCTGCTGTTTTTTATATTTATTATTATTGTAAGAGGCATGAATTACATTTTATAAAAGTGTTAGATATTTTTTCGTTGTCTTTGTTGTTAGGACAGGCGATTGGTAGATGGGGTAATTTTTTTAATAGTGAAGCGTATGGTGGTAAGACTACTTATGAAGCTTTGAAAAACTTAAGGATACCAGAATTTATCATTCAGGGAATGTATATTGACGGATATTATCGGCACCCTACTTTTTTATATGAATCGTTGTGGTGTTTGGTAGGCGTATTGATTTTGGTTGGAATTCGGAAGAAGTATTCTAATCAAACTGGAAAACAAGTATGTTTTTATTTGATTTGGTATGGAGTTGGTAGGTTTTTCATTGAAGGATTACGGAGTGATTCACTTTATATAGGAAGTTTACGTGTTAGTCAGTTGGTGTCTATTGTTTTTGTATTAGTAGGTGTTGTTGGTAATATAATTATTCGAAGGAAAAATAAAGTTCCTTATAAGGAGATTGGAGGAGAAAATGGTAGAATATAATACAATTATTTTAGGTGCTGGTATTAGTGGTATTTCTTGTGCTATTTATTTGAAGAGGGCAGGTATTTCTGTTTTAGTGATTGAAAATCATGTTCCTGGTGGACAACTTAATAAGGCTAGTGTGATTGAAAATTATCCAGGGTATTCTTCTATTAGCGGTCCAGATTTAGCTAATCATATGATGGAGCAAGCTAGTTGTTATGATATTCCTTTTCTTTATGATGAAGTTACAGAGATTGATTTTGAGAATAAAATTCTTAAGGTAGGTAGTGAGGAATATTCTTATCAATATTTAGTTTTTTCTACAGGTAGAAGAGAGAGGGCATTAGGTTTAAAGGGAGAAGAAAAGTGGATTGGAAGGGGGATTAGTTTTTGTGCTACTTGTGATGGAGCTTTGTATAAGGATCAAGATGTTGTTGTTGTTGGGGGTGGTAGTAGTGCAGTGTCGGAAGCTATTTATTTATCTAAGTTATGTCGGAAAGTGTATTTGATTTATCGTAAAGATGATTTAAGGGCAGAAGAAATTTTGAAAGAGCAATTGTTTATGATTCCTAATGTTGAAGTTATTTATCACGCTGTTGTTTCTGATTATATGGTAGAAGATGATAAGATTTGTGGTGTTTGTTTGAATGATCACCAACAAATTGATGCTAGTTGTATTTTTTTGGCAGTTGGACATCTTCCAAATAGTGAGTTATTTGATGGAAAAAAGAATTGT
This sequence comes from Erysipelotrichaceae bacterium, assembly GCA_022772985.1. Lineage (GTDB taxonomy): Bacteria > Bacillota_I > Bacilli_A > RF39 > UBA660 > RUG11198. The sequence continues at coordinate 18,913 of JALEZJ010000135.1, forward strand.
GGATATATTGTAGTGAATTCTAAGGGAGAAACTAGTAGGAAAGATGTTTATGCTTGTGGAGATGTTACTTATAAGCAAGTGTATCAATTGGTAACTGCTAGTAGTGAAGGAGTAATTGTAGCTACTAGTATTATTCAAAATAATTAAGTGTAGGTGAGGTTTATGAAAAAAGGTAAGTTTATAGTTGTTATGTTATGTTTTTTGTGTTTGGCATGTGGAAAAAAGGAAGAAGAGGATAGTATTAAGTTTAAGGAAGAATATGAGAAATATAATGATCAGTATATTGAGTTAGAAATTTCGGATGTTAATTTGATTCAATATAGTAATCTAGAAGAGATAAATAAAATTATTAAGGATGGAACTGGTGTTATTTATATTGGAAGTCCTACTGATGATGTTAGTAGGAGAGCTGTAGATGTGTTGCTTGGGGTTACTCATAATACTGATTTAGAGAAAATCTATTATATAAGTAGTATGGATGGTATTCAAGGAATTGATTCTATTGAAGAAAAAAAGATTCCATTGGTGTTATTTGTATTAGATGGGGAAATCGTTAGTTATCATATAGGTACTATTGAGGATAAGACGGATTTATCTGATGATGAATTGGTACAGTTATATAATATTTATTCAGAAGGGGTGCATAAGGTGTTACAAGATGCTTGTGATGAGAGGTGCTAGGATGGTGAAAAGGGAAGCTAATTTTAGTGATTTGTTGGTTAGTATTTTATATTTTGTTTTGGGAATTGTTTTTTTGGCGGCTACTGATGAATTGATTAAGACTTTTAATTATATTTTGGTATGCATTTGTGCTATTATTGGTGTAATACAATTCATACAATTTTTTATTAATAAAAAATATAAAGATAATAACTATACTGATTTGTTAATGGCAGTAGTTTTTATCTGGGTTAGTTTAATTCTTTATGTTTATTATGGATTTATGATTAATATTTTACCTATTTTATTTAGTTTATATTTATTTGTGATGGCATGCGATATGTTAGTTAAATATATTCATTTAAAGGAATCTTCTGATGTTAAGAGTATTAAATATTTGATATTGTCTTTTATTGCTATTTTAGTAGGCTTATTATTAATTTTTAATCCTGGTAGTGTTATTCTTACTTATTTGAAAATTACTGGGGGATATTTGATTTTTGTAGCTATATTATACTTTATGGATTATGTTAAGGTTATTAAGAGGTAAGTTGTTTTTCTAGTTTTGAATTGATTTTAGTAAATTGGTTATATATGATGTTTGTAAAATATGTAGTGGTGTATAGCTTTCTGAAAATATAATGTATCAATTTAAAAATGATATCAAATTTTTTATGTAAGATTAAGTAAAAAGATGGGAGTAGATGGTTGGTTGTAGATTATGGGTGTAATTTATATCTAAATGTAATTAGTATATTTGGATGTAGTTTGTGATAGTAGTTAGGGATATTTATTCAAAGGTAGTTTTTTTAATTATAGATAAAGTAGAATAAAATTAGAGTTGTCTATTGTTCAATTTATATTTTATCATTTTATTGTACATGAATTTTGTTATGTTACTAGAAATCTAAATTTTTTTAATAGGGGGTACTAGATACCTCGTTTATGAAGTGAACAAAATTGCCTAAATGGCAATTTTGAGGTTTGCCCCGAGGTAGTTCATTTAATGTTACTATTCACAGTTCTAAATAGTAACGTACGACCAAAAAAGCGAAATCAATCGCTTTTTTTAACTCTTTCTTTGCCCATTTCTAATATTTCATCAAGAGTATATGGATTATCTTGAATCAATCTTATTAAAGCCTCAT
>JALEZJ010000136.1 GCA_022772985.1 Erysipelotrichaceae bacterium
GACTTAAAGATTAACATTCAAAATAGAGATACCATTAATCAATTATTAGAAACAAAAGAATATAAAGACCAAAAAGAAAAATTATTAGAAATAGAGAATAATCTAACCAGTCTCTTCAAAGAAAAAGATAGATTAATAGGAGAAGTTGCCACTTTAAAAAATGATTATACCTATAAGGAAATATCCCTAAATAACTTATCTACAAACTTAATATCATTAGAAAAAGAACTAAGAATCTATCAAGAAATTTTCTTAAGAGAATACAAATTACATTATGTATATCAAGAAGAAATTACTGAACTTGATCAGACAATAAAAAAGATTATTCAAGATGGAAAAACACGAAAAGAAATCTCTCTAAATGATGCTTTAAATAATTTCTATTCCTCTTATAATCATTATAGTCTAGAATTAAATGACTATTCCCTAAGGAATATAACTCTTTTTGCAGACTATGACACAACGGATGAGGCACTAAAAAGAATCTATTCAGAAAATACCAGAGTAGATGTAACTTCTATGTATCAAGGAATTAAATTAAATATCATTGACTTATCTCAGAAACTAGAAGCTGATATTTTAGAAAATAAGGACTTAATTAGTAAACAAGATCGCCATCTTTTTGAAGATATTCTCTTAAATACCGTTGGTGAAAAAATTAGAAATAGAATTGCTTCTTCTAACGAATGGGTCTCTAAAATTAATAGTATTATGGCAACCATGCAAGAAAACAGCGCTCTTAGTTTCAAATTAGTATGGAAAAGTATTTCTGCTGATCAAGAAGGAGAAATCGATACCAAGGAATTAGTTAGAATCTTAAAAATGGATCCTAAACTATTAAAAGATAGCGATGCTGAAAAACTAACCAATCATTTTAGAAGTAAAATCAAAAAAGCCGAAGAACTATATCAAGACTCTTATATATCTTTCTATAAGATTATAGAGGAAGTTTTAGACTACCGTTCTTGGTTTACTTTCCAACTTTTATATCAAAGAAAAGGCATGAATTTAAAAGAACTAACCGATAAAACATTCTCTAAATTTAGTGGAGGGGAACGCGCTAAAAGTATGTATATTCCACTATTCGCAAGTGTTTATGCCAAATTCAATCTAGCAAGAGAAAACTCTCTTAGAATCATTGCTCTAGACGAAGCATTTGCTGGGGTAGATGAAGAAAACATCAGAGAAATGTTTGGAATTCTAAAATACTTGGATATTGACTTCATTATCAACTCCCAAGTATTATGGGGAGACTATGACACCATCGAAGACTTATCTATCTGTGAATTAATAAGACCACAAAATTCTAGTGTCGTAACCGTAGAAAGATATCGTTGGAACGGTAAATACAAAGAAATTATTAATAACAGAGTAGAATATAATAAGGAATTAGAAGAAGATGCACGAGTATAGTAAATATTTTAAAAATAATCCAGGATTTGACCGTTTTATTCAAAAATTATACGAAAAATACCAATCCCTTTCTAAGTTTTCTGGCACCATCAAATTAAGTAATTTAAAAGAAGAAGATGCAATATCTTTATCTAGATTATTTGGTACGACTTATCAAGAGAAAGAGAATATCACAATATCCATCAAAAAGTTTATTCGAATTATGGAAAGTTCTAAATATGAAGACTTTGATATCTATACACTAGTGGAAGAATATTTAGGGATCAATCTAGTTACTAAAAAAGAGAAAGAAGCAAGTAAAAGAAATAAGGAAGAAGAGTTTTATCAAAGTATCATTGAAATTGAGATAAGTAAAGGTTCTTTATGGCTTAAAAATGTAATAGAAAATAAAATAGCACCTTACTCTCTAATTCAAAAAAGATACAATCAGAATAAAGAGAGTTTAAGAAAAGAACTGCTAAATGTTATTGCTATGATAAATCACCTTCCCAAAGAAAAAGTCATGTTACCAATTTTCTCATCAACAATCACGAAAGATCCTCATTACTTAGATTTAGAAAATAGAACAAGTACTCTTTTTCTTTATGCCTTATCTAGTCTAGATAATAGCCCCTACCCAAATACTAGGGAAGAAAAAATAACCTTACTTTCTAAATATAACATTGAAATAGATAATCTTTCTAATTTTGTTTTAACCTATAATCTATTATCAGAAAAAGACTATATCAATGCTTTTTCAAAAAATAAAGAGTCTCTCATTTTAAATATTCAAAATATCATAAATACCAAAAAAATTGATACCAAACAAAAAAAGGTCTATATCTTTGAAAATCCTTCCATCCTAACAGAAATCTTATCAAAAAATATAGATGTAAGTGTAATCATATCAGGAGGATTCCCTAATTCATCCGTCTATCTTTTATTAGATAAATTATTAGAAAATAAAAATAAACTCTACTATAATGGTGATTTCGACCCAGAAGGATTAATCATCGCATCTAAACTAAAAGAAAAATATCAAAGCAACTTAGAATTATTTTGTTATAGTATTTCAGATTATGAAACTTGTATCTCAAAAAAGAAAATATCTCCATCTAGATTAAACAAATTATCTAAAATAGAAACACAGGAATTATTAGAGATAAAAGAATTGTTACTAAAAAACAAAGTAGCAGCATATCAAGAGAATAACAAAAAAAGAATCATAAACTTTTTAAAAGAAAATATTTAACTAAGTTCAAAATGATGATAAAATAAAAATACTGATAAAGAATTTGAATAAAAGGACGGAGAATAATATGGTAGAAAAATTAAATCAAGTAAATGAATTAATAGATTCATCAAAAAAGGTTCCAAACGAAATAAAACCAATTGTAAAAGCAATATGCAAAGGTTACATAAGAGAGAGTAATGGAAAAATTCCACTGGATGGAATTATCAATGTATGTAATACAACATTCAATAAAATAGATGAATATGATAGGGAGTTTTCTGGTGAAAATAAAATATTTGCAAATACTGAAACTGGATACGATAAAGAATGTAATATTTTTCATACAGTAAATTATCTAAATGATACCAATTATATCAAACTAATCATGATATTAACTCATGAATTAGGTCATGTCATCACAGAATCAAAGCCTTGTAGCATAAATGAAGACGGGATCTACCCATGGGTAAAAAGAACAACAGGTTTTTTTGGAAAATGTAGATTTGATTCAATTACTCAAAAAACGAGTGCAAATTCAATGTTTGGCTTTAAAATGTCAGATGGTTTTTTAGAATCCATTTGCACAAAAATATTTTTATCGAATGATTTTAGAACTGAACTAAAAGAAGCAGGATATGATTTAAAAGATTACATTTATAAAGATGAAAGATTATTTCCATCAAGAGTCTATGATGAATATAAAGCTTGTTTTGAATTATTTGATTATATGATGGATGGTGCCTTATTTGATTTTTCTTGTCAAACATTTTCCACGAATGAAGAATTAATCACCTTCATTAATAAACACAAACTAAATATCATATTTGGATTTCTAGATAAAAGTAACGATGCTTTATGGGAGTTAAAAAAGTTTGAAGACTGTGATCGAACAATAGAATTTGATACTCTATTAAATGACTATCTAGAAAAGAAAAGTACGGTTTTAAATCTTGCTCCAGTAGTTTTAGAGATGTACAATAAACAAGAAGAAGATTTAATGTATCAGCAATTACTGAATACATATAAAAATACATTACAAATGCAAAAAACACTACCTATATCAGAAGAAGAAAAAAAGAGAAAATCTCATTAATAGAAAAAAATAAATCAAAAGTAAAGCACAAATGAAGTATTTTAAATTCAGAAAAATAAATAAAAATACCACTAATTTATGCTATAATGGTAATAATAGGTGGTAGTATATGAAGGATTTATTAAGAAATAAAATAGAAAATAAGGAATACATCTCTAACGCTCTATTTTTAAATATAAAAGAGACAACTCCTGAGATAATTCCAAGTAACTTCGATTTAGAAAGTCATAACGAAGAAGTATTAGAGCAAGCTTATCTAAAATATAAAGACTATTTTGAAAATATGTATCATGGAGTTGATAATCAAATTCACTTAGATAAAGAACAAATTAAAGCTATCTTAGCCGAAGAAGATTATTCCCTAATCATTGCCGGTGCTGGAACTGGAAAAACGACCACTATGGTATCTAAAGTAAAATATTTAGTAGATATCAAAAAAGTAAATCCAGCCTCTATTGCCGTAATGAGCTTTACTAGAAAAGCAACGGAAGAATTAGAACAAAGACTGTATATAGATTTTGATATTCCGGCCTCAGTCACCACCTTCCATTCTCTAGGAATGAAATATATTAGAGAAATATTTTATAACAGAAAATGTTATGTAGTAGATGAAACTATTCAAGAACAAATTTTCTTAGATTATATAAAAGAAAAAATATTTCCTAACAAAGAAAAAGTAAAAGAATTACTAACTATATTTTCAAAAGATCTTATCCATAAGAATTGGGTATTTGGAAAATATTTTAGAGAAAACTATTCAAAACATCAAAACTTCGATGACTACTTTGAATCTTATAAAAAAGATAAAATAAAAGAAATCCCTGACTTAGAGTCTGCAATCAAAGAAATCATCGAAAGAGATTTAAATCAAGAAAATGTTTACACCATAAAAAAAGAATTAGTCAAATCAAAAGGAGAAGGAATCATAGCCAATTTCCTATTCTGTAATAATATTGAATATCAATATGAAAAATTATATAAAGAACTAATGCCTGAAAAAAGAACTTACAAACCAGACTTTACCTTAAACTTAGGTGGAGAAGAAATTTATCTAGAATATTTTGGACT
>JALEZJ010000157.1 GCA_022772985.1 Erysipelotrichaceae bacterium
TATTTTCAGTTTTTGAAAATAATAATCAATTAAACGACTAAAAATTATTAAAAATATTTCTGCTTGTCAAAAGGAAATTGGAATAAATTTTTCCGTTAATGTTTAAAAAATTTTGAGACATTTTCCTAAATTATTGACATAAAATTACTTTTTTGTTAATCATTCTATAAAATTACTTTTTTGTTAATCATTCTATTATGGGTATCTCTATCATAGATAATCTTATTCATCTTTTTTATTTATTCGATTCCTAAATCTTGATATTCTTGAGATAGAGTTTGATATTTTTCCTCTATTTTAGTTGTTTCTGCTTGTTCTAAAGAGTACCAACCATTTTTAAACATTAGTTCATAGGTTTCTCTTTGTAAATTAGATAGTTCTTGAAAGATAGAAGAATAACTTTTATAAAGACTTTCATTGCTGGCTTCTGTCATGGCAATCGTATAATTTTTTTCCATGTCTTTTAAGCAAGTTAGTAGACAAGTAAGATAGTCTTTTTCATTCATATTTACTCCCGCTGGGGTTTCTGTTTTAGGATTACAAATTTTATTATTATTCATTAGAGCCTCCTTCTTTTAAGATAGAAAGAATGACATTTAAATTATTTTTAAATACGTTAAATCCTTTCTGTAATATATTTTTTATTTCTTCATTTTCTACATTATGAATACCGGCATTTACTTTTTTTAATGCTCCATAGTTCCATTCAAACATATCACTTAAATAATCTAAATCTTTTCCTGAGATAATGTTTGGTACTTCATTATAAATTTTGTTTTCCATAATAAAAATCTCCTTTCTTTTTTATTATGGGAGATTTATTAAAATTTTAAACAGAAAAATACTTAGGTAGTACTCTATATTTGGTAAGGAACTTTTTTAGTATTTTATTTTAAGGAAATAATAGCGGTAGATAGCTTATAATTTTCTTTATCTTTTCGATATGAATTTATTTGGTTAGAGTGACAAACACTACAAATATTGGAATCTATAATATTTTCTTCTTTTAATCCTAAATTTAAGAGTAAAGTTTTGTTTAAAAGAATTGTATCAATGTGATATTTGTTGCCTTTTTTTTCTATTATTCTATTGATGTTTGGTAAGTAATTAAATTTATTGTAGAACAAATCTTTTACATCTTTATCTACTTCAAAGTGGCATTTTCTAATAGATGGGCAAATGCAACAGATGATATCTTTGGGATTAGATTGATAAGTTTTTTGCATTCGTTTTACTGTATTTAGAATAATTTCTTGTAAAGTTCCACGCCATCCGGAATGAATGTTAGCAATTACTTTATGTGTGGGATCAAATAGTAAAAATAGAATACAATCAGCATTGGTTGTAGATAAAATGATATTAGGTTGATTCGTAAGTAAGCCATCGGTTTGTTCTAAATAATTAGGATTATATTCTAAAGTATTCGTCTCTTTTTTTAGAATATTTTTTACAGTAGCTGTATGTTGTTGATGTGGTCTTACAATATTATTTACATCTAGATTTAAATCATGGCATAATGCTTGATAATTATTTAGACATTCTTTGGGTGTTAGTTGTGGGCCAAAGTTAATTCTATTGTTTCTTAGAGTATAAGCATGAGATATAGTATCTTGATATTCTAATAGGCGTTTAAATTGAAGGTACTCCATGTTTTCTCCAACTTTATGGATAATTACATTATTTGTTAAATTCATACTATCTCCTTTTATGATTTATCTTTTTTCTGATATCGGCATAGATGTTGTAACTGGCAATTTTGACAATTAGGACTGATAGCTTTGCAGTGATATCTACCAAAGAATATGAATTGATGATGTGTTTTAATCCATTTATCTTTTGGAATTTTTTTCATGAGTTTTTGTTCTACTTCCGTTACATTGGCTTTCATTGGGGCTAATTTTAATCTTTTGGATACTCTTTCTACATGAGTATCTACCGCAATTGCTGGAACTTTATAGTATTCTGATAAAAATACATTAGTAGTTTTTCTACCTACTCCACTCAAGGTTTCTAAATAAGTACGATCATTTGGAACAATTCCATTATAATCTTTTACTAAAGAGGTTGCGATGTTTTTTATGAAAACGCTTTTCTTTTTAAAGGTTCCTATTTCCCGAATGATTTGTTCAATGTCTTCTAAAGGGGCTTCCGCTAAAGCTGTTAGATTAGGATATTTTTGAAATAATACTTTGGTTACTTTGTTGACTCGTTTATCAGTTGTTTGAGCACTTAAAACAATAGCAATTAATAATTCATAATCTTTGTTATAATTTAATTCACAGTGGGCATTTGGAAATAGTTTATCTAAATAATTTAATATTTCTGTTACTCTTTCTTGGGTAGTCATGTTACTCATCCTCCAACCAATTATAATCATAAATAGGTTCTATTTTTTTTTGTTGTTTTTCGGAAATTTTTTTTATCTTTTAAAACGTCCTCTTTGGTTTTGAAGCCTTTTCCTCTCCAAGTAAATAGAATTCTATCTACATATTTTAAGTTTCTAACATTATTGATAATGGCTTCTTTTAGGGCTTCTTTGATTAATTCTTCACTGATTCCATCATGAAGCCATTCTTTGATAATTTCTACTTCCATTGGAGAAATGGTACGTCCTAGTTCAGTTTCAAAAAGGGTAAAGACATCACTGCTGATAGTTGGCTCTGGAGCTTTATCGAGTAAGATATTAAATAATTTATTATAAAGTAAGTCTAGATAAATATATTCTTCTTTTTTACCAGTATCATCGTTTTCCACTTTAATGTTGATAAATCCTTTTTCTGATAAGTCATTTAAAATTTGCATTGCTTTAAACTTATCAAATCCAATTTCCTCTGTAAAAAAGTTTGGATTATAAATTACTTTGTCTCCTTCATTTATCAAACAAATTAGTATGATTAATTCTTCTTCCGTTAGATTTAGAGTTTTATAATTTTTAAATAATACTTGGGGAATCATGATTGGTTTTTGTTTTAAACTGTTAATTACTACTTCATTCATGTTATTTTTGCTCCATTGTTGTTGATTTTATAAATTCCATCGTTTTGGCATTATAATATTCGTAGGTTAGTGTTTTATTTTTTATTGATTTTTTTTCATACATTAGTTGATTCGTTTTATAAATTAATTCCATATCTGTTTCTTTTTCTTGTAGTGTTGTAATATCTTCTTTTAAAACTTCTACATATTCTTTATTTAACACTACTACATTTTTATTAGTCGTAAAAATATAATAATTGCCATATTGGTTGGAATAAGTAATTTCTTCTTCTACTTGATAATTTTCTTGAATCTTTTTCGTAATATCTTTTAAATAATTTTGGTTGTGATTCGATAGATAAGAAATATATAAAATTATGACTACTGCTACTGCTAGCAAGATAAAAAGAAAATGTAGTATTTTTTTCATGATATTTCCCCTTTCTAGAAAAGATTATATAATAAATTAAAGGTTTTGTTAAGATATTTTCTGTAATTATTATTCAAAAAAATAGTACTTTTTTTAAAAGAACTATTTTTTTATGGTAAGTATTCTTATGGATAATTTTTCTATCCTATATCCCTGCTTTGTTTCAATTTTGTTGATTTGGATTTTGTTTTCTTTAATTAACTTGTTCATTATATCATTATATGTTCTGAAACTTTGAATATTATAAATGTTTTTAGCTAATCGGAGTCCTATTAGTTTTAATTCTGATATTTTTTCATGTTTTGATAATTCTTCTAGTATTTTTTGTTCTAATTCTTCATATGGAACTGATGTTAGTTGTCCTTTTTTGATGACTCTTAGATCAGCATTTTCTTTTCTCAATTTTTCCCATTCATCAGATAATTTATAAATTTCTTCATGTGTTAATTTTTTCTGGTATTTGTTTAACATTTGAATTTCTTTTAGGTTACAAGCAGCCACAGTATATATCTCTTTTTTATAATGATTAGCATCTATTAAATAAATATCACAATCAGGACTATTTTTTAAAATTAAATTCACTAAATAAAGACATCTATTTTGATCTTCACTATTGATACTAGAATACCATATTCTTACTTTTTTAGAAGATTTTATTTTTTTAATTAATTCTTTATTATCTTTTAAATTGTCTATTCTTCCAATACTTAGTTCTCTTCCGCAATCTAAATCTTGGTGTAAACTGTAGATTTCTTCTTTTGAAAAATTTGCTCTTTCTAATAATATTTTTTCCAGTTCTGTTCCTACTATATTTAACATTAATTCCACCATTTTTATTCTTCATCTATGATGAAGGGATTATTGTCAATCATATCTATAATTTCTTCTAGAGAATAATGATTTATCTTATTATTTATAAATTCTTCTATTTCATAAACATCTTTATTTAATAAATTAGGATTAGCATCCAATAGTAGTTCTAGATTATTTAATCCAATTTTTTTTAAAATATTTATCAAATTAATCATATCTTCTTTTAAATTAGTTAAATAGAATGGATTTGAGATTAAAATGTTTTTAATGATTTTTTGATTACAATTTATTGCCTTTAAAATATTGATTTGGTCTATTAGTTCTTCTTCTGCTAAATTTATTATTTCGGGATTCGTTTCCAGCATGTTTTTTATGTCTATCTCATTTAAACCTACTTTATAAAGTTCTTCCATTTTTTGCCTCCAAATAGTCTTTATATTTGTATTTTTCTAGTAGTTTCTGCTTTGTAATGTTAAATTGTTTTTGAAAACTGATTTCGCGTCTAAAAAGAATTGTATAATTTTTTTGTGTTACTTCTTTTTTTATTTCTCTTAAAAATTCATATCTGGCATAAGTTAATTCTACACTTTGTACTAATTGTTTGGTATTTTCTGTGACAACAAATCCTAAGTTTATTTCATTTAGATAATCTATTTTTTCTTTTATACCATCATAATTATATCCAAACAAAGCTGGTAATGATGCAGTCATTTTTAAAACTACTTCCTTCGTATAACCTAAATCCATTAATTCTTTAAATCTATTTTTAATTCTTTCCATACTATAACTATAGATCATTGGAAAACTACAAGTTATTTTAATTACTTCTTCTTTTGAATAACCTAAGTCTATTAATCCATTGAATTTTCTTGTGATATTTTTTTCAAAGCTATATTCATATAAATTGGGTAATCCTTTGGTCATTTTGATAAAAATTTCTTTAGTGTATCCTAAGCTTATAAAATTGTCTAAAATTTGTTGATTAGTTTCTTTGTATGGCAATCGCTTAAAAATAATCGTTGATTTTATGATATACTAGGTATTACATCAAAAATTAATCTTTCAATATTTTTACAATTCAATTTATACCTTGTTAATTTCTTCGTTAATGTTATTTTACCAAAACTATTATCTA
>JALEZJ010000160.1 GCA_022772985.1 Erysipelotrichaceae bacterium
AAGTTAAAATTATTCATGGAAACACCCCTCTCAAAAGTAAATAACTAAATATAGTATATCATAAAAAAAGAAATATAAGTAAATAATTTCCTTTTTCTAGGAAAATACTACCTTCATTCCTAACAAATGTCAAAGTGTTACTTTGTTGCTATTTTTTTAATAAATTATGTATTGGCCAATCATCAAAGACTTCTTTATCTTTTTTCTTCATGCATTTATAATGATTATCAAAATTGAAAGTATTATTTACCAAAACATCTACACAACATAAAACATGATAATTATTTTTATATTCTTCCTTTTCGCTAATTGCATTTAGTAACTTTTTATCATTAAATGATAAATTCTTTTTTCTAAATTTTATTTGTTTAGAGTTAATTAAATCAATATCACTCGTTCTATTTTTACAAATAATCTGGCTTAATTTATCTGCTAAATCTAAATATTTTCTATCATTAGATTGATCATACGCTTTTAAAAAACTTAGCATTAATATATTAATTGAATCCAATACCTCATCAGTTAATTCAATATTTTTAAAACTTTTAATTATTATCTTTTCATTAAAATTATTTACATTTAAATATTCTTCAGGTAGTAAATTAGAATAAACACTTGTTTTGATTTCTTTGCCATCACGTATTATTACACATAAAGTATTATCAATCATTTCTTGTGAATAAAAATTGTAAATTTTATTTCCATTAAATACAAGAACGAATATAAATTTATACTTATTGATATTAATATAGTACTTTTGTAATTCTTTCATATCTTTAGGAAAAATTCCATCATACAAGTTCATTAGGTGATGTAAATTTCTTAAATCTATATCACTTAGTTGATCATAATCAATATCAAATTCTGCATTAAAGAATCTAAATAATTTATCAATTTTTTTAAAATAATCAAGTTGCTTATTATAAATGTCTATGTTTTTATTTACCATCTCAATATCAGTAAAAGGTAATTCAAACTTTATAGTATCAAACATAATATATTGTTCTTTTAAAACATTAATAATAAATTCTAAGTCTTTTATTCTTTTTTTAGGAGTTCCTTCTAACTTAAGATGAATTTTCCCACTTAATAACTCTATTGTAATTGGACCGACAACTAATTCGTTACCATCTTTACCCATAATAGTGTATTGAGAATAAAACTTTTTATCATTTACAAAGATATTCTTTTTTATTGTAGAAAATGCCTTCCATTCACCTTTAACAGTTGCAACTTCTTCATGTGTACCTTTCATTTTTGCATAAGTATATACATCGGCAGCTTCCAAATATTCTTCATATTCAGATTGTTTTGCAAAAACTTCAAAATTAAGTTCTTCAATGTTATTAAATTCTGATTCTTCTATTATTTTTTTATTAGCTTGTCTAATGGAATTCTTATAAAAATTTATACATACATTTTTAAAATTTAATGCTGTATTTTCGTTTATTTCTTTAAGTTTTAATGAAACTGTTTTTTGTTCTTCTTTTAAATCCTTTAAAATCTGATATAAATCAACAGGCAATAGATTACAATAATATACTTTATAGTTATCAATACTAATAAAATCAACAACTAAAAGTAAAGTCCCCTTAATTTCTTTTTGATAACCTCTTAAAGTTTCAACATTAAATTGGTAGGTATTATTATCTTTAAAACTATCTACTTGTCTCCCTTTTATTTGAACGTCTATTTTTCCTTCAAACGTACCATTAGTTTTAGGATTATTATTATAAATATAAATATTCCCGTCCCACAAGGGAGTTCTATCATTAGAATTAATATAAGGACTTAAAAATTCACTGCTTTTTAAAATTAGTTCTTCAACTCTATTAGTAGCGATTTTTTCAATATCAGTGCTATTCATACTACCACTTCCTTTAATAGTCTATTATACCACGAAAAAACGCACATTTCTGTGCATTTATCTATATTTCCAGGATAAATTCATAAACGTGGAAATAATAGATATTACTTATATAGTGAATTTATTATTTTTTCTATTTCATGCTCAAAATCCATACTAATATTGAATCGAATTGAATTCATGCCTAACTTAGTTTGATTTTTGAATATTTTCAAAATGCTAAGACAAAACTTTCTAATAATATTTAAATTTTTTTGACTGTTTTCTAGAAAACACTTATTATCATCTTCTAAAAAAACAGTATCTAAGTACCAGTGAAGTTTGTTTTCTATTCCCCATTCGCATCTTATTGCTTTACTAATTAATTCAATTTTTTCAAAATGTAAATTAGTTATATAATATCTTCTATCTGTTATAGTTTTTCCATTTTTATCTTGGTATGTTCTTATTGCTACACCTATTGATTTCAAGTCTTTCCACTCATTCTTTTTGTATAACCATTCTATGTCATCAGTAAATATATATTCTCTTTTTTCAACTGTACCATGCAATTTTTCTTTAACAAAATAATAGCTTTTTTCTTTAGCGATATTAAACAATTTTTCATCTTCAAAGTATAGTTTTATATTTTCTTCCAAAGATCCTTGATTTCCTTTGACGGGTGCTACATAATAACCTTCATTTTCTACAATATATTCAATTGTTTGTTTTTGGGTATTTAAAGCATCAAAGACCATAATGCAATTTTTAATATTTACTCTTTTTAAAAGTTCAGGTCCTGTAGGAATTTCATTAGTTTTTTCTTCTATAAATTCTGTAGCTTCACAGCAATCATTTTTTATAGAATACAAACTCATAGCATTAGTCTTGGCAACTTTTCCATCTTTTGAAGATATTCTATCTGAAGAATTAGCAATTTTTCCATCCATAGATTTTATATCCTCAATTATAAAGTATTGATTTCTATATATTGGTTCATTATTCTTTAAAAAGTCGCGCAAAGAGTCTAAACATATAGTTTCTAACTCTTTTGGATTAATAAAAGCAATAACTCTCTTGATAGTAGAAAGAGATGGTAGTCCATTGTCAAACTTTATATGTTTATCAAGCCATTCAAAATGTTTTTGCATAAATAAATAAATTTGGACAAATGTATTACAATTAGCAATAATTGCAAAAATTACACTTAAAATTATACTTTCAACAGAATGTAAAACATATCCCAAATTTCTTTCATCTACAATATAACTAGCATTTTCATTTAACTTATAAATAAACTTTGCATCAATATTCATTAATTCTAGTTCTTCTTCATCTAGAAACTCATCTTCATTGAATAATTCTAATATATAAGTCAATTCCTTTGATTTTCTTGCCATATTACCAATTCCTACTTCCTGATAATATGATAGCAAATATTAATTAATTAGTATAGAGTTTAATTTTTCCTTAATTTATGAATTTATCCTGCTATATTTCTATAAAACAATTATAATTAAATTCAACATCATACTTTTTCGTATATTTACTACTTATTCCTCTAGTGATTTTTGTGGTATCATTTATTAGACAGTAAGGTGAATCGCTGTGACGCTAACACCTTGCCCAAAAGCGGTTGTTGCCAATTCAACTGGTCCTACTTTTGATATTGGAAATAATATACCACTACCTTCACCATTCAAGTCTATTCCCGTTTTTTCTCCAAAACCAAAAGTATTTATATACTTAAATAATTTTTCGGTTCCTAATCTTCTTCCAAGTTCAACAAATCCTGGGTTCGTTCTGGTGAATACGGCAACATTTTGAATCATCATTTTCCTTGATATCATTGATATTCCCAATACCAACATTTATGTTCTCGTATAAACCAGAATGAATATTCTGGTTTATACAGGAACATTTTTGATTAAAAGAAATTTCATCACTTTGTAATGAATTCACATCTACTTTTACAGTAGGTTTTTCTTTCTTTTCATATAAGTCTAATTCTCTATCAATTATATCTGTATTGA
>JALEZJ010000182.1 GCA_022772985.1 Erysipelotrichaceae bacterium
AGGATCCTCTAAAATTTCAAAATGATTAAATAAAGATTTCATATTATCACACACCTTATATTATAAGAATACACGATAAATAAAATAATATAAAGAGTATTATCTCATATTTCTATTAAAAATTTTTATGCGATTGCCATAGAGCAATAGTAAAAAAATTGTAAAAAAAGGGTGATTTATGTTACAATTATTACGAGAAAGGATAGGGCTATGATGAAAGAAGAATTAAAAAATATTATGTTAATGGGATTAGGTGCTATTTCCTTAACAGGTGAAAAAGCAAGTGCTTTAAAAAAAGAATTATTAGAAAAGGGAGAAGAATTTTATCAAGAAGGTAGAATCAAGAATGAGGAATTAAAAAGAGAACTAAAAAATCAAATTAAAGAAAGTATTACTATAGAAGTATCTCCAACTACCAAGGAAGAAATGGTTGATATCATCAATAAAATGAGTGAAGAAGAGAAAAAAGAAATGATCGAGTTACTAAAAGGACAAAACTCTAAAAAAGAAAAGATAGAAATAAAAGAAAATAAAGAATAAGTAAGGATGAAAAAGTATGAATGAAAATGAACGATTAAAAGAAATTATTAAAATTTTAAAAGAAGGAAATTTATTAAATGATTCAAGTCCAGAAAATTTGTGTCTTGTAATTTCTAAGCTTGGGCCAACATTCATTAAAATTGGACAGATTCTATCAAATCGATACGATATTTTACCAAAAGAATATTGTGATGCTTTTTCTAAATTACGTTCTAATGTTTGTCCAATGGATTTTAAAGAAGTGACTAAAATTTTAGAAGAAGAGTATGGAAATTTGAATGAGATTTTTTCTAATATTGAAAAAAGACCATTGGGTTCTGCTTCTATTGCTCAAGTGCATAGAGCAACTCTAAAAACTGGCGAAGAAGTGGTAATCAAAGTGCAAAGAAAAAACATTTATGAAATCATGTCGCTAGATGTAAAGCTAATGAAGAAAGCAATCAATATTCTTCACTTAAATCATATTGTAAAAATTATTAATTTAAATGAAGTAATTGACGAGATGTTTCAAACTGCTAAAGAAGAGATGAATTTCGAAATGGAAGCTCATCATTTAGAAGAGTTTCTAGAAAATAATAAAGGAATTCTCTATGTAGATGTACCAATTGTGTATAAGAAACTAGTAACAAAACGTACTTTAGTGATGGAATATCTTTTGAAGACGAAAAACAATTATTAGAAAATGGGTACGATTTAGAAGAAATTGGCTTAAAACTAGCAAATAATTATATCAAACAAGCAATAGATGATGGGCTTTTTCATGCTGACCCTCATCCAGATAATATCATCATAAGAGATGGAAAAATTGTCTTTATTGATTTAGGAATGATGGGAAGATTGAGTACTAGAACCAGAACTTTACTAAAAAAGTGCATGGTAGCTATTATTAAAAATGATGTCTATGAAGTTGAAAAAATCTTACTGAATTTATCTACTACAAAAGAAGATATAGATCATCCAAAATTAAGACTAGATTTAGAGAGAATATTAAATAAAAATGCTAATACGGATATTAAAGAGATTAATACACTTGAATTTGTAAACAGTATGTTTTTCATGTTAAAAGAGCATCATCTTCAATTAGACAAAAATGTAACCATGCTTGTAAGAGGAATCACAGTGATTGAAGGAACATTAGAAATGGTAAGTCCTAATATCAATCTATTTTTAGTTTTGTCAAATAAACTTAAAGAAGAAAGTATCATGGAGATTTTTTCTAAAGAACAATTAGCAAAACTTGGAAAAATCTTCATAAATAGTAGTAGCAGTTTATCAAAAATTCCTGGTGAATTGTCGAATTTATTGACCTCACTAAATCGGGGAGAAACAAAAGTTGACATTGAAATGACAAATTCTGATCGTCAAATTGATAAATTAGAAAAAATGTTGCATCAAATGATTATTGGAATACTGGATGCTGCTTTATTACTAGGAGCAAGTATGGTAGAAAGTGTGATGTTAAGAAACTTATATCTAGGATTTGCATTTTTATTAACTACTTGGCTATTTATCAAAATGTATTTAGATCATATTCATAAAGGATTATAAAATGATTGCTTTTAAAATAATTGTGACATAAAATAGAAACAATAATATTTTAATATTCTTTTAATAATATTCCTTTAATATGGATAATCAAAAGAGGTGATGTTCCTTTGAGAATTTTAATTGTAGAAGATGAATTTAATTTAGCTGATGTAATTGCTAGTAGGTTAAAAGAAGAAAAATACCTGGTAGACATTTTTACAGATGGATTAGAAGGTAACTACCAAGCACTAACAGACATTTATGACTTAGTTATATTAGATGTAATGCTTCCAGGAATGGATGGATTTACAATATTAAAAAATTTAAAAAAATCTGAGATTCAATCCAAGATCATTATGTTAACGGCCAAAACAATGTTAGAAGATAAATTAGCAGGATTTGAATATGGTGCAGATGACTATGTAACGAAACCATTTCATGTAGAAGAATTAGTAGCTAGAATCAATGTTCAACTAAGAAAGAAGCAAGGTCCAATTCCTAAAAATTATTTAGAAGTAGGAGATTTAAAGTTAGATATTAAGAACTATAAATTATGTTGTCAAACAACTAAGGATAGTATTAATATCTCTTGCAAAGAATATTTACTAATAGAATACTTGATGACTAATCCCAATCAAATTATTTCAAAGGATCAAATCTATGATAAAGTTTGGGGGACGGATACCGAAGTAGAATCTAATAATTTAGAAGCTTATCTATCATTTTTAAGAAAGAAAATAAAAATTATTGGTTCTAATGTAAAAATTAAAGCGATTCGTGGGTTAGGATATAAATTAGAGGTAGATTATGAAGAAGTTACAAAGTAAAGTTTTTTGGACAATTAGCATAATGCTTACGTGTTTTCTAATCAGTATTTTCATTCTTTTTCATGTTCAAAACTATAATCATGAAAAAACAAATATAGAAATGAATTTAAAAAGAATTCATACCAATTGGGATCGGGAGATAAAAAAAGATCCAGCTTCAAATGAAGAGTCTATTGATAATTCATCATTTCCAAAACGTGAAAAAGATGATTTTTCGAAAAAGATTTTTATGGATTCAATTGTTTATACGATTTTATTAGATCAAAATAATCAAATAATAGAGGTGATTAGTCACAATGAAGAGTCAGAAGAACAAGATAATATAATAGAGGTTGCAACAAAAATTTTAACAAATAAAAAGATAGAAGAGACTTATATTGGTAATTTATATTTTGCAAAATATTCTTACACCTATCAGTCATATGGATATTTAACGATTATGGATAATGAAGCCACCCAACAAAAATTATTATCTTCTCTTAAGTTTTCAACTTTATTATTAATTGGATTAGAATTTATCATTATTTTGGTATCTAAAATAATTACCAATTGGATTATCAAACCAGTAGAGATAAGTTTTGAAAAGCAAAAACAATTTATAGCAGATGCTTCCCATGAATTAAAAACCCCACTTGCTGTAATTATGGCCTCTAGTGATGCTTTAGAGCGAGATTGCGAGAATGAAAAGTGGCTTCAAAATATAAAAAATG
>JALEZJ010000184.1 GCA_022772985.1 Erysipelotrichaceae bacterium
AAATATTAATAATTATTATACGAATTTAATAAAACAACTAAATACAATATATCAAGAAGGATTTGGTAGTGAAGAGGAAAAAAATTATGATATAGCAAATAGTATAGAAGATGTCATTCACTACTTAAACAGAAATGAGGAATAAGATGATTTCAGACAAAATAATTACTTTAACAAAAGAAGCAGAAACAAAATTAAAAAAAATCTATCAAGAACAAGAAGAAATTGAATTTTTTAACAGTAGTAAAGTATTAAATGCCTTCAAAGAACATAATGTTACAGAAGATTGTTTTAATATGACCACCGGCTACGGGTATAATGATTTAGGAAGAGATACAATAGAGAAAGTTTATTCTACAATATTTAAAAGTGAAGATTCTCTAGTAAGAAGTCAATTTATCTCTGGAACCCATGCTTTATCTACCGCTTTATTTGCCTGCCTAAGACCAGGAGATATTATGTTATCTATCTCAGGAAAACCATATGATACCCTAGAAGAAGTAATAGGGATCAGAGAAAACAATAGTTCTTTAAAATCTTATGGAATAAAATACCAAGAAATTGAATTAATAAACGATGATTTTAATTATGATGAGATAAAAAAAATACTTACAGAGAATAAGATTAAATTAATTGAGATTCAACGTAGTAAAGGGTATTCTACTAGAAAAAGTATCACAATCGAAAAATTAGAAAAAGTGATTCACTTTATTAAAAAAATTGATAAAGACGTAATTATTATGATAGATAATTGTTACTGTGAATTTGTTACAACAAAAGAACCTATTGAAGTAGGAGCAGATCTAGTAGTTGGTTCCTTAATTAAAAATCTAGGAGCCGGCATGGTATCAAACGGAGCATATATTACAGGAAGAAAAGATCTAATCACTTTATGTGCTGAACGCTTAAATGTAGCAGGGGAAGGAAAAGAAGTAGGACCATCCTTAGGGATGAATAAACAATTTCTAATAGGACTTTATATGGCTCCAAGTGTTGTATGTGCATCCATCAAAACTGCCATTTTAACCAGTTATCTTTTAGAAAAATTAGGCTATGAAGTAGAACCAAAATATCATGACAAAAGAGCAGATATCGTCCAAAATATCATCTTTAAAAATAAGGAAAAATTAATTCAGTATTGTCAAGCTATACAAGCCTCTAGCCCAATCGATGCAAACGTCTTACCAATTCCATGGGATATGCCAGGATACTTAGATCAAGTCATTATGGCCGCTGGAACATTTACACAAGGATCATCGATAGAACTATCTTGTGATGGACCAATAAGAGAACCATACATCGCATACCAACAAGGATCCTTAACTTACAGTTATGGGAAAATCGCCATCATGAATGCCGTCTCTAGATTGTTAGAAACAAATTCAAAAAAATAAGAAAGAAGTGAAAATATGCCAAAGAAATATCTCAACATAAAGTATAATATTCCAAATATTAAATTGTTTTTAGCAATTTTTGATCTAAACTTAGAAGAAAAAGATAACTACGACAAAATCCAAAATCAATCTCTAGCTGTTTATATGGATAACTTAGAGGTTGGAAAAGTAACTTTTACAGAAGAAGATATTAAAATTGACACTTTATCAATATATGGAAAATTAAATTGTATAACAAATTATGCTACTGCTTTTACACTAACTGATCCAGAAAGTATTCAAACAATTGGAAAGTTAGGTTTATTCGCTAGTTGGGATAATACATTCTCCTTTCATTTAAACTTTTTCAACAAAACGAGTCTATCAGGAAATTTAATGTTTTGTATTCAAATAGATAATGAATTTGGAAACACAGTTTCTCCTCATTTTAAATTACAGTACAAAGATAATGAAAAAGAATACAATATAAAATTTCAAGAAAACGGTAAAAATTTCGATTTTATCGAAAAAAGAGGCGATTTTCAAGAAGAAATTTTCTATAATTTATTTGATTACTTTGGTGGCCCTTATATTTATCATTCTAAATCAGATAAATTTAGAGATAAAAAGAAAACATATGCATATGATGAAACTTCTTTAATAGCAGAAAACACAGTAGATGGTAAAAAAAGAAATACAGCCATTAGATTTAAAAAATTTAATGATAATTATATGTCCTATAGCAGTACAGAATTTAGTAGAATATCTAAAAATGATTCAAAAGAAGAAGTTGTAAATAAAGCGAATTACATGAACTTAATTGATCCTACATTAAATGAAAAAATACTTAGACTATTAGAAGAATTTTCTATAAATGGAAATTCTATCTTAGAAAGATTATTTCTTTATGCTTTCCACCATTATACGAATGAAGAAATGTATGCTCTATTTAAAATAAATAAAAAAGATATTAATTTAGAAAATTTCTACTTTGAAAAAATGAAAGCAAAAACTCTAAAAAAAATATTTCATTAAAAAATATTGATCCAAAAAATACCCTACAGCTCAGTATTTTTTTCATATCTACCAAAAATAATATTTAGTTAATTTTATACATTTACTAGCATTTCATGATAAAATAACATTAAATTTAGAAAAGAGGAAAAATATGAAAACAATTCAAATCACAGAAATTACAGATGACTACGAAAAAAAACGAATTCAATATAATAACCAAGCAATCCAAAAATATGGAGAAGAAATCAAACAAGAACCATATAATCTCTTTTATTTAAAAGAAGATAAATACCAAAAATTATTTTCTCTATTAGTAGAATTAACAGATCATACAACAAAAGAAATACAGTTTGGTTCAACAGATGGAAAACTTTGCAAAAAGATATTTCCAGAAGATATTCCAACACAAGTTCGAGAAGAAATCATAAAAAAAATTAATACATTTTGGGCTCTTCATAAGCAAGAAATTATGAATGGGATAGATATTCAAAAAATAATAGAAAACGATTCTGATAATCTTTTAAATTATTACCCTAAAAAAACAACAAAGACAAATATTTTATCTAAAGTGTTAAAAAGAGGTAAATAATTTATGAAATATAAAAATATGCCTCTAGTAGAAAATAGTCAATATAGTCTAGTAAAGTATCAAGAAGAATATAAAGAGAAATTAAAAAGATTAAAAGAATTAAATCCTAGTTTAGCAGATAGTGTAGAGCATTGTCCCAACCTGTATAGCGAATTAAGTGATCATCAATGTTATATGATTTTTAAAGAAAAAAATGAATGTGTAGGTGCAGTTTATATTGGTACCTCTTGTGATGAATCAAATTTAGAAATAAAATTACAAATAGATGAAGAAAAGATAAAAGATAAAAACAATCAATATTTATTAATAGAAGAATTAATTCATTCACTAGAAATCTATTTCTATCATATGAAAAATATAGAAATAAACTTATTAAACTCATTAGAACTAGAAAAAATAAACCAAAAAAAATATGAAAGAACTTATTACTTTCAAAATCATAATACCTTTAAATGCCAAAATACGTATCATATCATTATAACAAAATTATTAGAAGAAATAATTGGAACAGAAAAAAATTTAGGAGATTTAAAAAAATATCAGCATATCGTGTATAGCAAAGATTCTTATTCCTCATTTGAAGATACATTAAAAAGAAAAAAACATCCACAAAACAAAATTTCCATAACAGATATATTTTCTTATACAAATACAGTAAAATATATAATTGATCTTCCAGAAAAAATAAAAAACGAGATAATTTTTAATCGAGATGGAACCATAAAACTTTATCAAGAAACATTAAATTGTTATCAAAAAAAATATTATGAAATTACTTATCACGTGAATTCACCTTTTTTTCATTCTTTTTTCGAAATAAAATGTCCCGAAAATATTTTTTATCATATGAAAACAATAAAAAAATTTTGGGTAGAAGATAATCATTTGTTCACAGAATTAAAAATAAATAACACAATTTTTCGGTTTTTTAAAGAACAATCTTACAAAAAAATTACTCACATTAGTGAAGAAAAAAATAATACTTCTACAGAATTAGAATTAAAAATAGATAATAATCAACAAATAAAAACTTGTAATATCAATTTTAGAATTCATAATCAAAGCAACGGTCAAATCAGCAACACTTATTCTTTAAAATTAACGTCTCCTTATGAAGACAATAATAGATCATATTTAGTTTTTTCAACTAACAAAAGAAGTACCAATCAAACTTTTATTCCTTACTGTGAAGAACTAGAGGAGAACTTAACAATCAATCAGATCGATAATATAATTGAATCGATCCTTCCTACTATCAATCATTATTTAATAATAGCAGAAAAAAAAGATATGAATCTTAAGAAAGATTGGAATATTCAGCAAATTATATCTCAAGAAGAAGAAATAATTTCAGAAATCAGACTATTAAAAGAAGAAATCATGTTACCACATCTAAAAGAAATATTAGAAAAATTCATAAATAATTATGAAAAGATAGAAAAAAATAGAGTGGCCAAAAAAAGAGTAAAAAAATAAAAGGAGAATAGAATATGACCTTAGAACAATATTTTAAAAAAAATAATAATATTTTAGAACAATTTGAATTAAGTGAAAAAGATAGAGAAAAAATAGAACTGTGGTATGAATTATATAAAAATGCCTCTATTTTAGAACCTACCTCTTACGACAATTTAAAGTATTTAGAACGTGCTCGCTATCAAGTAGACAAAAAAGGAACATATGAATTTTTTGGTATCATAAGTGCTAATAATTTATTACCGTGGGAAGTAGTAAGAATGTTAGAATGTTCTCATCAAAAGATAAGAGTAATTGGAAAAATAACGAGTCATCATCATTCTAGCGATGATAAAGATACAATGATTTACAGTTGCCCAGATTGCGGTATCACAAACAAATTTGATGACTTAAATTCATTGTATGAATTAGAACAAGAAAAATTAAATACCGTTCAGCTACCTCAAATATCTACTACATTCATGTATCATTTAAAGAAAAAGAAAAATTTTGTCAAAATAAAAATGCATTCCAAGAAAAAGATCTAAAATAAAATAATAAAGAAAGTATCGAGGGGGGAAAAATGACTATAACTTTGAAAAAATTACAACAATTAAACACGCAACAAATATTAGAATTAGTATTACCTACTATTAATGAAATCTATAAGGATTTTGACTATATTGGAATCAAGCAAAAAGAATTTTACGATTTAGTATTAAAAGAAATTAATATATCAAAAAAAACATATAAAGGTAATATTCCTTTTAATGATTATTTAAAAGATAAAATAAATATAGTTCTAAACAAAAGAATCAAAAAAGAATTAATAAAAAAAGAAAAAGCAATATTTATAATAAATAATTATATCAATAAATATTTAAAAAAAAACACTATCTATGAACACTCTATAAAAAATTTAAAAAAATTAAATATCTTTTTTAATACATATAATTATATTCCTAATCCTGATGTATTACTTGAAATAATAGAAGAAAATGAAATTCTTTCTAAAATGATAGAGTTGGTGATAGAAAAAGATAAATCCCAAATTGTATCAGGTAACTTAGACAAATTTTTGAAAGATAATAATACGATGATTTTAATGATCGAAACATATTGTATGATAAATAACATTGAAATAAAAGAATCTGAAAAATTAGAAAAGATTAACGAGGATGAAAATAGTTTAGAATTAACAAATAACGTAAAAATGTATTTACAAGAAATCGAAAAAATACCATTACTTTCAAGAGAAGAAGAACAAAAATTAGTGGAAAAAATAAAACAAGAAGATAGTAATGCAAGAAAAATACTAATTGAAAGTAATTTAAAATTAGTTGTAAGTATTGCCAAAAAATATATAGGTAGAGGATTACCATTTCTAGATTTAATTCAAGAAGGAAATACCGGTCTGATAAAAGCCGTAGAAAAGTTCGATTCCAATAGGGGATATAAATTTTCTACTTATGCTACCTATTGGATTAGACAAGCAATTACTAGAGCTATAGAAAATAAAGGGAGAAATGTTAGAGTTTCAGTAGGAATGTCTCAAAAAATAAGTGCATATAAAAAAACGATATCTAATTTAGAAACCAAATTAAATAGACAACCCACCATAAATGAAATAGCGAATGAAATGAATTTGACACTTCCTGAAGTAATGAAATTACACGAACTACAAAGTGATACAATAAGCCTCAATACCCTAATAGGAGATAATAAAAATACAGAACTAGAAAGTTTTATTCCCACATCAAAAGAAAGTCCAGAAGATATAGTCATAATAAACTCTATGAAACACCAGGTACGAAACCTATTAAAAAATTGTAATTTAAAGCCAAGAGAAATAGAAGTATTGATATTAAGATTTGGCTTCAATAATAGAGAACCAATGTTACTAAAAGAAATTGGAGAAAAATTAAATATATCAGGAGAGAGAGTAAGACAAATTGAAGCACAAGCTTTAAGGAAAATTAGAAATTCCAAACATATAAAAGAATTAGCTGAATATATGCAAGATCCAGATAAATCATTGCAAAATATAGAATTTTTTAGAAAAAAATATAAAGAAACAGGAAATTCCAACAAAACATTTTTAAATGAAGATGAAAAAACACAAGGAAAGGAGAAAAAAGAAATGGCCAAACTCCAAACAATTTATCAATATTTTAAAGACTATACTAAAGAAGAAATAGATACAATGTTAGAGCAACTAACAGAAATAGAACAAACATTAGTCAAATTAAGATACGGAGAAGATTTAAGCAATCCAGTGCCTAGAAAATTAACTACAGAACAACGAAATAAATTTTATGGAAGCCTAGTTCCTAAAATGAGAAGATTATTAACAAACAATAGGCAAAGAAACAAAGAAACAAATATCTCAAAAATAGAACAAAAACACCAAATAAAAGAAAACATTAATAACGCATCAACAGATGCAAAAGAAATATTAAACCAAACAGAAAAAAAAGTAAATTCATCCCAATCAGTTATGTATCCGCAAGCAAACTCATTAGAGCATTCAAATGAATCCATTTCAATTACTCCTACATCCAAAGATGCTTCTAATATTCAAAAAAGTAATAAAAATATTACAAAAGAAGATTACGAAAAATTCTTAGAATTGTTAAGAACTCCAACATTTAATCAAATGATGAGTACTTTAACAGTAAAAGAATCCGTAATTATTTCTTTAAAACTAGGATATATAGATGGCAAATATTTTCAAACAGAAACAATCGCACAATTTTTAGGAATAGAATCTCAAGAAGTGATAGAAACAACAAAAAAAGTATTACTCTTATATAAAGAAAATATAAATCAATTTATTGATAATGCGATTGAAATAGTAACAGAACAACCAAACCATTTAACAAAAAATCTGAATAAATAGAAAAAATACTATAATTTATCTCTTTAGAAAAATATTTTCTATTACGATTGGCTCTAAAAACTCATTTGAATAAGAGACTAACAATAGTTACTCACTTGTTAAAAGTTGACTAACTTTATCAACTTATGCTATAATCGATGTATATTATTTGTTGGTCTATTATGTGACAAGTAGACTTTTAAGACAAATCGGGAATTACCGTTATCAAAAAAGAGCACATAAGTGAAATAAAGTGGCACCGCGGAATGATTCGTTTCGTCTTTATATAATTATTTCTTTTATGTACTTTTTATTTAGAAAGAAGGTTTTATATGAGAACAAAAATAAGTGAGTTAAAAGAAAATACAGAAACTACCATTAGTGGTTTAGTAGAAAAAGTA
The DNA here is from genome assembly GCA_022772985.1 of Erysipelotrichaceae bacterium. Classification (GTDB taxonomy): domain Bacteria; phylum Bacillota_I; class Bacilli_A; order RF39; family UBA660; genus RUG11198. The sequence goes on from JALEZJ010000184.1 coordinate 7,714, forward strand.
AGAAATACAAAGTATATGGTATTCGTAATTGTACAAGATACAACTGGTCATATTCAAGTATCTATTGACAAAAGCAAACAAGAAGAGCTTGCCAATGAAGTGGAAGGAATAACTGTAGGAAGTTTTGTTTCTTTTATAGGAGAGATGGTTTTAAGTGAATATGTAAAAGATGGTGGATGTGAATTTTTACCTAGTTCTTTTCAATTGCTTAGTTTAGCCGATGTTAGTCCTATTGAAAATAATGCTAATGTTGATACTAAAATGGATTATAGATGGTTGGATTTAAGAAACAAAAAAAATATTTTAATTTTTCAGATTCAGAGTTATTTAGTACAAGTTATGAGAGAGTTTTTGTATCAAAATAATTTTACAGAGATTCATACACCTAAATTAATTGCCACTGCAAGTGAATCAGGTTCTGAAGTATTTGAAGTTAAATATTTTGACCGTACTGCATATTTAGCACAAAGTCCACAATTTTATAAACAAATGGCCATGGCCAGTGGATTTGATAGAATTTTTGAAGTAGCTCCTGCTTTTCGAGCTGAAAATTCTAATACTAATAGGCACACTACTGAGTTTACTTCATTTGATTTAGAATTTTCTTATATTGAAAGTTATAAAGATGTTATGTATATGGAACAAGAAATGTTAAAATATGCTTTAGCAAAAATAAAAGAAAAATATGGAGAAATTATTTTAAAAGAATTTGGTCGTGAGGTGATTGTTCCAGTTGGAGATTTTCCGGTAATTAAGCTTCAAGATTTATATCAAGAATTACATGAAAGATATGGTTATGAAATACCAGATGCTGATGTAGGGGATTTGAATGCAGAAACAGAGTCATTGGCAAGTCGTTACGCAATGGAAGTATACAATAGTGAATTTCTTTTTGTAACAGATTACAGTGCTACTAAGAGAGCTTTTTATCATATGAGAGATGAATTTGGAATTCCACAGGGATATGATTTGATTTGGCGAGGAACTGAAATTACTACTGGTGCTCAAAGAGAACATCGTTACGAACTATTAAAGCATCAAGCACATGAAAAAGGTTTAGGGGAAGATGTAAAATTTTATTTAGAATTCTTTAAATACGGGTGTCCACCACATGGAGGATTTGCTATTGGAGTAGACCGTTTGACAATGTTGTTATTAGATTTACCTCATTTAAGAGAAGCGATGTTTTTATTCAGAAGTCCAAATCGTTTAAACCCATAACAATTATATAGAAAAATGATAAAAATGATTATTAAAACTTGAAACCTCGAGATGAAAATTGACATGTGATTTAAACTTAATCAATGAAAATGTTTACAAAATGTTATTTGTCACTAATTTTCCAGTATTTGAGTATAGTGAGCAAGAAGGAAGATTTTTGGCGTGTCATCATCCATTTACCGCCCCAAAAGATAGTGATGTAGATAAGTTATTAACCGATAAAGCATCTTGTTATGCAAAAGCATATGATATTGTAATCAACGGATATGAAGCAGGGGGTGGTTCTATTAGAATCCACGATCAAAATATTCAAAAAATCATGTTTGAAGCATTAGGCTTTACAGAAGAAGAAGCAAGAAATAAATTTGGATTCTTAATGGACGCCTTTCAATATGGTACCCCACCTCATGGCGGTTTTGCCCTAGGTTTAGATAGATTAACCATGTTATTAACAGAAACAGAAAACATTAGAGATGTTATAGCCTTTCCAAAAACAGCTAGTGCTTCTTGTTTATTAACAGAAGCTCCTAATATAGTAGATAATAATCAATTAGAAGAATTAGGGATAAACTTAAAGTAAAGGAGTAATTATGAAAAATTCACCAAAGAAACCAACAGAATTAGTGGTAATTTTTAAAAAAAGAACCAACCTATCAGGTATTACAATCTATAAACCCGTTAGTATCGAATTTGGATATTTTGATAAAGAAAGTAATTTGTTTGTTACCATCAACAAAGAAAAATTTCATTATTTATTAAACGAAAAATACTTATATGGCTTTGGACTTAGACAACCTATAAAGCAAATAAAACAACAATATCCAATCTTAAAAAGTATAAAAATGACAACCTTCATTCAAAAATATTTAACTGAATTAAAAAAATATGATTTTTATTTTCAAGTATCACCAAATCCAGAAGATGTAGATTTCTTGTGCCTAATGGCAAAAAACAAAAAAACAAAAAAAATTCTATCTATAGAAGCAGATGAAGATCTAGAAAAAGCAAAAAAAGCAATAATAAACTCAGATAAAATACATTTTAATACCCAAAGTCTAATTGATGGAATAAAAAGTGAAGTAATTGGTCAAGATGAAGCAATTGAAGATATAGTGAGTATTATTTGGCAAAATTTAAGAAGCAACAATGGAAAAAGTAATATCTTATTAATGGGAGCAACTGGAGTAGGGAAAACAGAAATTATTAGAAATATTACCAAAAGATTAAATATTCCGATGATTATAGTAAATGCTACAGATTTAACGCAAGCTGGCTATATCGGAGCAAAAGCAACAGATTTTTTAGCTCAATTATTAAAACAAGCCAATTATGATATAAAAAAAGCAAGCCGAGGAATTATTTTTATCGATGAGATTGATAAAAAAGCCGGTCACTCAAATTCTGAAAAAGAAGAAGTAGCAACTACTGGTGCCCAAGATGAACTATTAAAATTATTAGAAGATGGAACTTACAATATTAATATCAGTACCAATCCTTTCGCTCCAAAAATAGTAACCATCAATACCAAAAATATCACATTCATATGCTCTGGAGCATTTCCACTTATGAAAGAAATTAAAGAAGAGGCAAATAAAAAACAAATTGGATTTTTAAAAGATTCTACCGAAAAGCAATCAAAAACCACACCAGAGGATCTAATCAATTATGGATTAAAACCAGAATTAGTAGGCCGTCTTCCTAATATTATCGAACTAAATTCATTAAATAAAGAAAATCTAATTACAATCATGAAAAATCCAAACAACAAAACAATTCAAGAAAAAATAAATATTTTATCTAATTTAGAAATAACTACCACAATAGAAGAAGAAGTATATAGTCTGTTAGCAGACAAAGCATTAAAACAAAACACCGGCGCTAGAGGCTTGATTAGCGTTGTAGAGAAACTATTTATAAAAGCCATGTTAGAAGTATCAAAACATCCAGATGATTATAGTCAATTAATTATTGATAAAAATACAATTGATAATTCACAATGCTATACCCTAATAAGAAAGAAGAAAAAGTAATAAAATGAAAACAATAATGGAAATCGAAAAATCAATTATAAAAAAATATAGAAAAGAAATTTATCAGAGATTTGTAAGAGCTATAAAAGATTTTTCTTTAATTGAAGAAGGGGATCACATTTGCGTCTGCATCAGTGGCGGAAAAGACTCTTTTCTTTTGGCAAAATGCCTACAAGAATTAAAAAAACATAGCAAATACCAATTTAACTTAACTTATCTAGTAATGAATCCAGGATATACAGAAGAAAATTTAAAAAAAATTAAAGAAAATGCAAATATTCTAAATATTCCGATTATTATAAAAGATTCTAATATTTTTGAAGTAATAAAAGAAATAGATAATCCATGTTATTTATGTGCTAGAATGCGCAGAGGTTGTTTATACAGTATGGCCAAAGAATTAGGTTGTAATAAAATTGCTCTAGGGCATCATTTTAATGATGTCATAGAAACAATTCTTTTAAATCAATTATATAACGGCCAATTTAGTGGCATGATGCCCATTTTAGATAGTGACAATTTTGAAGGAATGAAACTAATACGCCCACTATTTTATATTCATGAAAAAGACATTTTATCCTGGGTAAAAAATAGTGAATTATCTTTTTTAGATTGTGCTTGCATTGTCACCAAAAAAAATAGTGGCAAAAGAAAAGTAGTAAAAGAACTAATAAACGATCTTGTAAAACTATATCCCAATAGTGATATTAATCTTTTTAACTCTATGTTCAACGTAAATCCAAACACCACTAGAAAAATCAATAAATAATCATTATTTGGTATAATAAAAAAATAGATATCATACCATTAAATGAGGTGGAATATGAAAAAAGAATTACCAAAAATGTATCAAACTAAAATTAATAAGACAGTACCAAGTATTCAAAAAGTTTATAGTACCATAAACCAAGAAAATAACCAAAAAGAAGATAAAACCACAAAATATTCATCTATTTCTGTCGAACAAAAAATAGATAAAATTTTAAACGCTCCAGATTATGTCTATAAAGCAGACGTAACAATTGTAACCGATACGGAAAAGATAAGAAGAAGAATGATTGCAAGAGATAAAAATAATATTATTACTATAGATAATGAATACATCCCAATTGCACTAATTCGTGACATCTACAAATAAAACTTTAACTATAAATCTAATATTTTAATCAAAGAAAAAAGAAAACAAAGTATTTTAAACAAAAAAAAGAAATGGAAGGTATAGAAGTATGAATCAAAAATATGAAGAATTCAAAAAAGAATTAATTGGAAAAAAAATAGCAATTATAGGAGCTGGCGTCAGTAATTTACCACTTATTAAAATTTTAAAACAATTATCTTACAATATAACCGTCTTTGACAAAAAAGAATTAGCCGAAATGGAACCTAGTACTGCTGAATTTCTACAAAATGAAGAAATTTCATTATCATTAGGAGAACATTATCTAGAAAAATTAATTGGTTTTGATATCATTTTTAGAAGTCCAAGTTTTTTACCAACAAATGAATATTTAAGAAAAGAACAAAATAGGGGAGCACTCATTACAACCGAAATAGAACAAGTAATTCGCCTAGCACCATGCCCAATCATCGGAGTAACTGGAAGCAAAGGAAAAACCACTACCGCAACAATTATTTATAATATTTTAAAAAATTAGGATACACTACTTATCTAGGTGGGAATATAGGAACACCACTATTTTCTAAATTAGAAGAAATGAAAAAAAGTGATCTAGTAGTATTAGAATTATCTAGTTTTCAACTGATGAATATGAAATTCTCTCCCCATATTGCAGTTATAACAAACATCAGCCCTGATCACTTAGATATCCATGGTAGCTATGAAGAATATATCCACGCCAAAACTTTCATCTTTCAAAATCAAACCAAAAAAGATATCCTAGTATTAAATGCAGATGATAAAATAGTAACAAATTTTTCCAAAGATGCAAAAGGAGAAGTTCGACATTTTAAAAATACTTCTCTAGATTTAACTACAAGTAAAGAAAAATACTTAGAAAAAAATTATATTCTAAATAAAAATTACATAGAATATGCTGGTGAAAAAATAATAGATACTAGAAATTTATTACTAAAAGGAGATCATAATTATTTAAATATTTGTGCAGCCCTAAACGCAATCAAAGACTATATCAATGTTCCAAATTCTTCCTTAGAAGACATTCTAAAAGATATAAAAAGTGTGGCACATCGCTTAGAATTTGTAAGAGAAATAAATGGCGTCAAATGGTACAATGACTCTGCTAGCACTACCCCTGATAAAACTTTAGCAGGAATCCATGCCTTTTCAGAAAAAATAATTCTAATAGCAGGGGGCTATGATAAAAATATTTCTTATAAACCTTTAGCAGAACCAATTCTAGAACATGTTAGTAAATTAATTTTATTTGGAAATACAAAAACTAAAATTTATGAAGAAGTGATGAAGTTATCCAAAGAAACAGGAAAAAATATCCCCATTTATGTAATGGATACTCTAGAAGAAGTAATAGTTATTGCAAAAGAGGTTAGTGAACCTGGAGAAGTAGTTTTATTTTCCCCAGCTTCTGCTAGCTTTGATATGTTTAAAAACGCTTATCAAAGAGGGGATTTATTTAAAAAATTAGTAGAAAAGATATAAGGTAAAATATCCCTATTTTTTTCTTGACAAAAGAATAAAAATGGAGTAAAATGTTGAAATAGTTGAGGAGGAAACACAATGTCAAATAATGATAAAGTTTATTTAACTGATGAAGGATTTTTAGAATTAGAAACTGAATTAAATGAATTAAAAAATATCAAAAGACCTGCTGTCATCAAAGCTTTAAAAGAAGCTAGAGCATTAGGAGATTTATCTGAAAATGCTGATTATGATGCTGCTAGAGCAGAACAAGCTCAAGTAGAAGGTCGTATCCAAGAATTAGAAAAAATTATGGAAAATGTTCATATCATTGAAAAAGGTTCAACTGATTCTGTTAGTCTTGGAACAACAGTTAAAATTAGATATATAGACGATGATGATGATGAATTAGAAGAATATCGTATTGTTGGTTCTAAAGAAGCTGACCCATCAAATAATAAAATTTCTAACGAATCTCCATTAGCTCGAGCAATCATGAACGCAAAAGCTGGAGATATTCGTTCAGTTGAAAGCCCAAATGGAACATATGACGTTGAAATAGTAGAAATACTTTAGGAGGAATAAAATGAAAAAAGTAATAAATTACAAAGCACAAAAAGAAGAATGGGAAAAAGCAAAAGAAAAAGCATTTAAAAAATTAAATACCAAACATAAAATCGATGGTTTTAGACTAGGAAAAGCTCCTAGAGCAATTTTTGAAAGAAACTTCCCAGGCCAAATTGTTATGGAAGCAGCTGACATATTAGTAGATCAAGAATATCGTAGAATCATTATGGAAGATAAAATTTTACCAATTTTAGAACCTAAAATCGATATTGTCAAAGTAACAGACGACGAACTAGAAATAAACTTTACTTTTATTACAGAACCGGAAGTAACTTTAGGGGAATACAAAAACCTAAATGTAAAAAAAGAAGCTGTAAAAGTAACGAAAGAAGAAGTACAGGCTAAAATCGATACTTTACTAAAAGAATATGCCGAATTAGTAGTAAAAGAAACCGGTAAAGTTGAAAAAGGAGATATTGCAGTAATTGACTTCGAAGGATTTAAAGAAGGTGTTGCCTTTGACGGTGGAAAAGGAGAAAATTATTCTCTAGAAATTGGTAGCAACAGCTTTATTCCAGGATTTGAAGATGGCATAATTGGAATGGAAAAAGGAGAAGAAAAAGATTTAACTCTAACATTCCCAGAAGATTATGGAAGTGAAGACTTAGCTGGAAAAGAAGTAGTATTTAAAGTAAAAGTAAATGAAATTAAAATCAAAAAAGTTCCAACTCTAGATAAAGATTTCTTTGAAGATTTAGGAATGAAAAACATCACAAATAAAGAAGAACTAGAAAAAGAAATGAAAGAAGAAATCAAAGAAGAAAAACAAAGAAAAGCAGATCAAAAATATGTAGATGATTTATTAGAAATCGCTACTTCTAATATGAAAGTAGAGATTGATGATGAAATTGTAGAAGCTGAAGCCGAAGCTATGTACAAAGACTTTATGGATAGAATGTCAATGCAAGGAATTAATGAAGAATTATACTTACAATACGCTGCTACTACCAAAGAAGATATCATTAGTCATATGAAAGAAGAAGCTTTAAAAAGACTTAAAAATAGTTACCTATTAAGTGCTATCATTAAAGAAGAAAAAATTGAAGCAACAGAAGAAGAAGCACTAAAAGAAGTAACCGAAATGGCTCAAAAATATAACATGACTGAAGAGGATGTAAAAAATTCTTTAGGTGGTATCGATGCTATGATTTACGATATTAAAGTAAGAAAAGCACTTGATTTAATGAAAAAAGAAGAAAAATAAAACTTAAACTAGGTAATATGTTATCTAGTTTTTTTGTTATTTCTAAGTAAATTTTAAAAATCCAAAAGATAGAACATGTTATAATATAAATACAATTAATAAAAAAGGAGAATAACATGAATTTAGAAATAGTCAAACAAACAGAACAAACCAAAAAATTAGCAAATACATTTTCACAAGAAGAAATCCCTCATCACATAGAAGATTCTAAATATCAAATTGATATTGAGTTAGAACATTACGTAGAAGAATTCTATTCAAAAGATATTTTTGATGAGAATAGTATTTATACAACCAATGATAAATTAATCACTAAAATACAAATAATCAAATCTAGAGAAAACTATCTATTAAATCACAATGATGCAATTGGATTTCGCTTTTTTGATATCATAAAACTAAATATAAATGATGAAATATTATTAGGAAATAAACGACATAATGAAACACCTATTATATATAAAGGAAAAAGATTTACACTAGAAATGGTAAATGACTATCTAAAAGATAAATATTTAGAAAAATACATGATTGATTATGGAATAACAAATGTAATTCTATGTGAATATGAAAATATAATGATTCCAAAAGAAAATGAAGTTACTTATGATGAATATCAAAAAAGTTTAGAAAAAGAAAAGAGTAATCCAAAATGCAAAATAACAAATAGTTTTAGACAAGATAATAACATGACCAAGCATCATTCAAATATGGAAAAATTAAAATTTTTCTTAATAGAAAGTGGCGTTTATTATAACGAATTGATACAGGGAAAAAATATTGATGAGATATTTCGGAGCATATTTTCTAATTTTTGGCCCGATTCCTCTTATGATCGAGCTTTAGATGCACTAGCTTATGCTTACGCTAAAATAATAGAAAATAAAATACCAATTGCACCAGTAACAGCGCATCCTATTTTAGTTAGAATAAAAAAAATGAAAGAAAAATAAGTATTTTAGAAAAGAAAAAATTGCTTGCCAAAACACTACACTTATGATATAGTGTAAAAGACGGTTTGCAAAAGATATATTTTTTAAAGAACAGCGTTTTCAAAGAAACGCTTTTTGGCGTGTTTAGAAGGGAGTGATAAAAAATGCCAATTAGTAACCAAGAATTTACTTTAGAGAAAAAAAGATTATCAGAAACTATCAAAGTGATTCGTTCCAAAATCTCTGCTTTAGGAGCAGAATTATATGAGGATCAAGAAAAAGTTCTAGAATTTAAAAAATTTTTATGGGATGCTCACACGGAAATGGATCCTACAGAAATGAAAACTATGATGAGCAACAATGACGTAGAAATCTCTATCATGATGAATAGAGGAACTTATCTCCAAAAATTGTATCGCATTCAAAATAAACCTTATTTTGGTAGTATTATTTTTGAAAACAAAGAAGACGGAATACAAAATATTTATATTGGAATTACTCACGTTGAAGATAATTTAAACTATTATGTTCACGATTGGAGAAGTCCTATTTGTAGCATGTTTTATGATTATGAATTAGGAAAAGCAAAATATGAAGCACCTGAGGGAATCATAGAAGGAATCCTCAAAAGAAAACGACAATACACCATAGAAGATGCCCAATTACTTCACGTTTTTGACAACGAAATCAACATTGATGATGAACTACTTCAAGAAGTTTTAGCAACAGAGGCAACAGATAAAATGAAAAATATTGTCAACACGATCCAAAAAGAACAAAATAAAGTCATTCGTAATGTCAATGATAAAAATCTAATTGTTCAAGGAATTGCAGGATCTGGTAAGACATCAGTTGCTCTTCATCGTATCGCTTTTCTTTTATACAAAATAGAGAACCTAAACTCTAAAAACATCTTAATCTTTTCTCCTAACCAAGTATTCTCAGAATATATTTCAAATGTACTACCAGAACTAGGAGAAGAAAATGTCTGTGAAACATCTATTCATAATTTTCTATCGTCTTATCTAAAAGAATTTAAACAAGTAGAATCTTTTTCGACTTTTATTGAACATTATTATAAAAGGGAGTCATTAAATTATAATCTAATTCATTATAAACAAAGCGATGAAATTGCAAATGACATGATCAATTATATTCACGATTTAATAAAAAAAAGCTACTTCCAAGATGATATCATCACAAAAGACATTACCATCACCAAACAAGAACTAAATTTCTTATTAAAAACTAGATATCAACATTTTCCTCTTTTTCAAAGAATAGAAGTAATAGCAGAAAAACTATGTGATTGGAATTATAAAGGAAAATATTCCAAAAAGAAAAGCATCATCAAAATGCTTCTAGAAAAACTAAATGTAAAAAAAGATTATATCATGATTTATAATCAGTTCTTTCATAGTCAATTTTGTAAAATAAGAGTAGGAGAAGAAGAACAAATTAAAAATAAAAGCTTAATATCATATGAAGACGCCTGTTTATTCGTTTATCTAAAGTGCCTACTAGAAGGATTAAATTATAATACCGAAATCCAGCAAGTAATTATTGATGAAGCACAAGATTATACAAAAATGCAATATACTTTATTATTTTCTATCTTTAGAAATGCTTCTTTCACTATTTTAGGAGATATTAATCAAACCATCAATCCATACTATAAGTATGATTCTCTAGAAATAATTAAAGATATATTACCATCTTCTAGATACATAGAACTATTAAAAACTTATCGTTCTAGTGAAGAAATCATTAACTATACTAACAAGATTCTAGGACTAAAACATGTTAGTTCTATTAGAAGAAGTAACCAAAAAGAAGTAATTGAAAGAAATGATTATCAAAATTTAAAAACAAGTTTAATTCAAGACGTTAATACTTTGCAAAAAGAAAATAAATCCATTGCTATCATTACAAAAACAGATGAAGAAGCAAAAAAAATATATCAACTAATTCATAATGAACTTCCTATCACTTTCATGAATCAAAAAACAGAAGAATACAACCGCAATCTAGTAGTAATACCAGCATATATTGCTAAGGGATTAGAATTTGATTCTGTTATTGTTTATATAGACAAAGAATCACCCTATAAAAAAGAAGAAAAATATTTATTTTATGTAGCTTGTACTAGAGCCCAGCACCAATTAATTGTATATCAATAAAATATAACTTTATAACTTCATAATATAAGTCCTTTTTAATCTCTTTTGGGTTTAATTCCCCGAGGCTTTGTCTCGTAAAAGATTGTGTTCGTTAGAACGCTAGGTATGATACCTCGCTCACGTAGTGAGGCAATTGTCCTGTGGACAATTGAGGACTCTGCCCCGAGGTAGTTCATTCAATTGTCAATTTTCAAGAATAATTTTTGACAAATATCTCATTTTATGATAGACTAAATACATAGTAAAGAGAGGTAATGAAAATGACTTTGAAAGAACAAAAAAAATTATCAAATCAGAAGATAGAAATTTTAAAAATTATTATATTAATTATTTTAGTAATAAGTATCCTTATTGCCGGAAATATAGGAAATTTGATCGGTTATATCATAGAAAGTTGCGCTATTTTTGGCTTTGGCCTATATATATTAATCAAATTCATTCACCATCATAAAAAAGATATCAAATCTATCTTAATGTATATCGTAGTTTGTGGTATAATCTTGTTAATAGGAAGTATAAACTTGATAAAAGCAAGTTTAGATATCATTCAAGGACCTGTTTCAATCCCATTAACAAATTGTACAGTAACTACTACACAAACTATAAGAGGATTTTATCATACCTATTATCTAAAAGGAGAAAACTATTCCATAAAAGATAATAAATTTCAGATTGATAGACATACTTATTACCAATTATATGACAAATATAATATCAATATTGAATTAATCTATTGGAAACATAGTAAAATTACTAAAAACATTACAATCCAATCTTATCAGGAAAAACCATATTAAAATAAAGAATGCAATCTTTATTTTATTTTTTTCTACAACATCCACAAATTTCTCTAGAAGCATTTTAATAAAAAGAAAATCAATTTTTAAATATTGGCAAAACATGTAAACTCTTAGATAAAACTCTTACCATAATACTTATTTTTTGATATAATGATTAAACGAAAGTATTGGTGAGAAAAATGAAATTAAGTGAAGTAGATAGAAATAAATTAGCTCCCATGATGAAACATTACGTAGAATTAAAAGATAATTATCCAGACGTCATATTACTTTACCGTCTAGGAGATTTTTATGAAATGTTTTTTGAAGATGCAGAAATAGTATCCCATGAATTAGAATTAACTCTAACAGGAAGAAACGCTGGATTAGAAGAACGTGTGCCCATGTGTGGTGTTCCTCATCATGCCGTTGATATTTATGTTGACAAATTAGTAAAAAAAGGATTTAAAGTTGCCATTTGCGAGCAATTAGAAGATCCCAAAAACAGTAAAGGTATTGTCAAAAGAGATGTAACAGAAGTAATTTCTTCTGGAACCATTGTTAATTCCAATAGTTTAGATGAAAAAACAAATAATTATATAGGAAGTATTTATGATTACGAGTATTGTTATTGTATTGTCTATACCGATATTACAACTGGAGAATTATATTCTGAAATTATTACTCATGATACCAATAAATTAATCAATGAAATACTATCATTTGGCTTAAGTGAAGTAATCGTGAACTCTATTATTAATCCATCCATCCCTAAATTACTAAAAAATCAATATAAATTAACCGTTACAATTACCGATAATATCTTAGATAATGATGACTATATTGCTTGTTATCGTAATGTTACCGATTTAAGATATGTAACTGCTATCAAACATTTATTATATTATCTAGTATATGAACAAAAAAGAACATTATCTCATTTACAAAAAGTAATTATTAATGAAGATGATAACTTTTTAAAAATGGATATTCATACCAAACGAAATTTAGAATTAACAGAAAGTTTAAGATTAAAAGATAGAAATTATTCTTTGTTATGGCTTCTAGATAATACAAAAACGGCAATGGGAAGTAGAAAACTAAGACAATGGATAGAAGCACCATTAAAAGAAAAAAGACTAATCGAAAAAAGATATAACATCGTAAGTAAACTAATAGAAGAGTTTATTTTAGCAGAAGATTTAAGAAGAAATCTATATGAAGTATATGATTTAGAAAGACTAAGTGGAAGAGTAGCTATGGGAAATGCAAATGCTAGAGATTTAATTCAATTAAAAAATTCTCTAAAAGTATTACCCATCATTAAAGAAATGTTAAATACAATTCACTTCTATAGTGAAATTGATCCATTAGAATCTTTATATCAATTATTAGACGAATCCATCTATGAAGAACCACCTGTTGGTTTAAAAGAAGGATATTTAATTAAAGAAGGATATTCAAAAGAACTAGACGAATTAAAAGATTTGCGAAGTGGGGGCAAAAACTTTATCAGTAAGTTTGAATTAGAAGAAAAAGAAAGAACAGGTATTAAAAATTTAAAAATTGGATTTAATAAAGTATTTGGCTACTATATCGAAATATCAAAAGGAAATTTAAATTTAATTACAGACGATATGGGATATATTAGAAAACAAACACTGGCAAATTGTGAAAGATTTATTACTCCATTATTAAAAGAAAAAGAAGATTTAATTTTAAGTGCTGAAGAAAAAATTATAAATTTAGAATATGAATTATTTATAGAAATAAGAGATAAAGTAAAAAAATACATTCCAAAATTACAAAAGCAAGCTAAAGCAATTAGTGAAATTGATGTATTACAAAGCTTTGCATATGTCAGTGAAAAATATCATTACGTAAGACCAACAATCACTTTAGATCATAGTTTAAAACTAATTGAATCTAGACATCCTGTAGTAGAAAGAGTAATTAAAGAAGAATATGTCCCTAATGATATTATAATGGATAATGGAGTATATACTTTATTAATAACAGGACCAAATATGGCCGGTAAAAGTACTTATATGAGACAATTAGGAATTATTGCAATCATGGCTCAAATAGGATGTTTTGTACCTGCAAAAGAAGCTAAAATGCCAGTATTTGATCAAATATTTACACGAATAGGAGCTAGCGATGATTTAGTCAGTGGAGAATCAACATTTATGGTCGAAATGATCGAAGCAACAAACGCCATTAATAACGCTACAAAAAGTAGTCTAATTTTATTTGATGAGTTGGGTAGGGGAACAGCTACTTACGACGGTATGAGCTTAGCTCAATCTATATTAGAATATACAAACAATAGAATCGGTTGTAAAACATTATTTTCAACTCATTACCACGAATTAACAAAACTAGAAAAAGAATTAAAACACTTAAAAAATAAACATGTATCAGCAACCGAAACAGAAGATGGAGAAAATTTAATTTTTTTACATAAAGTAAAAGATGGAAGCGTTGATAAAAGTTATGGTATTAACGTAGCTAAATTAGCTGGATTACCAACTGATATCATTACTAGAGCATCTGAAATATTAGCCACTTATGAAGAACAAGAAAAAAATCATAAAGAAATTTCCATTCAAACAAGTTTACCTTTAGAATTTATATCCAAAAAAAGTGAAATAGAAGAAATTTTAAAAAATACAAACGTTTTAGAACTAACCCCTATAAATGCTCTAAATTTACTATATGAATTAAAAGAAAAATTAAAATAAATAAATGATTCATCTTTTCTTTCTTTAGGTAGAAGTTTACATAATATATATTATAGGAACTAATAAAAACAAATAATTTTAATCATAGTTTATAATATATATTACTTATTTTATTATGAAAAATTAGATAATAATTTTTTCTATTTATGTTATTAATTTAAATAATTATAGGTATTACATATCATTATTTAAAACTTTTATTTTGATTTTGAAATTAAATTTTTGATTTCAATTAAATTTAAATTAATAAATCATTTACTTATTAAAATTTAATTTAAGTTTATGAAAATCGAATTTATTAATTATGAATCATTATCCATTTAATTTAAAATAATTTCTTGAAATTTCTAAATTCAATTTGAGAATTAAAAAGATGGATAATTGTCCACCTCGATTTTAATTTTTAAAAACGAATTTTAATTTGAAATATTTAAAATTGAACAATCATCCATTCTAAATTAATTTGATTTATTTAAAACTAATCTAATATTAATAAAGACCAAAATATTATATATTATTACATATTGATAATTAATAAATTGATAATTAATAATTAGCAAGAATTGAACAAATGAAAATTAGCAAATTAATAATTATTAATTAACAAATGAGCAATATTTTAATTTTATAGTGAATTGAATGTATTTTTAAAAATATAATATGAAGACATCAAGAAGTAACAAAGAAACTTTTCGTCAATACTCCCCTATTCTTCCTTATCTGTAAAGTAAATGTAAACTATTAACGATACATTTTATATTTACTCAGCACGATTGATATTACTTAATATTTCATCTTTAACTCTCTTTTTAACATATTCCCTTTTATTTGGATAATTAGAATAGAATTTTATTAATTTTACCCCAGCATTTTTTAAAATCTCATCAACTTTCTTATCTCTCATGTATGGCAATCGCATAAAAATTTTTAATAGAAATATGAGATAATACTCTTTATATTATTTTATTTATCGTGTATTCTTATAATATAAGGTGTGTGATAATATGAAATCTTTATTTAATCATTTTGAAATTTTAGAGGATCCT